>JBDTNA010000142.1:0-7773 GCA_039933985.1 Gemmatimonadales bacterium
GTGAGAAACACGATGGATGAGCCGACCGGTGTTCACTGGCACGGCCTCGAGATCGAAAGTTTTCCAGATGGCGTTCCGGGCTTCAGCGGAATGGGAGCGCGCATCATGCCGCCGATCGCACCAGCTGATTCATTCGTCGCCGAATTCACACCGCCGCGAAGCGGGACATTTCCCTACCACTCACATCTGCATGAGCTGAGACAGATCGGTTCCGGTATGTATGGAGCGATTGTCGTCAGCGACGAACCGCGCGACAAGACGCACGATCACGTCATCGTCGCCGGCGGTGGTGGACTTCACATATTCGAGAAGGACGGACCTTCGTTTCTTCTCGTGAATGGTCGTCGTAATCCTCCTCCGATCAGGATGACCGTTGGTGAGACGCAGCGCCTTCGCATCGTGAGCATTCACGCGGACGACATTCTGCGTTTCAGACTGGGCGATGATTCAACCGTTGCGAAATGGAAGCAGATCGCAAAAGACGGAGCCGATCTGCCGCCTGCTCTTCAAGGACTGCAGACGGCGACGGCAGAGATGGGCCCGGGTCAGACTGCCGATTTCAACTTCACGCCGACACGTATCGGTGAAATGACGCTCGATGTCTGGATATGGCCGACCGGATTTCGAGTTCAACAGAGAATCGTCGTCAGCCCAAAACAGCCGGAGAAGAAATGAGTGTAAATCGATCGATGCTCGTCCTCGCACTGACGGTTGCTACGGCGACTGGTCTCCTCGCGCAGGGACCGATGCAGGTTGCCCCAAGCGGCCGCGGATCTTCGCAGGTGACACTTACGCTGGTTGACAGTGTCGCGCGTGCGGCAGCGAAGCCTGCGATTATCAAGGCCGACTATGGGCAGCCACACCTTCGTGGTCGGAAGCTGCTGACCGATAGCCTGGTGCCATACGACAAGCTGTGGCGCATGGGGGCCAATGCAGCTACGACACTGACTACCGACGTCGATCTCGTTCTTGGCGGAAAGGAATTGGCGAAAGGAACGTACGAGCTTCAGGCTATTCCTTCGCGAAGCGGATGGAAACTCATCGTTCAGAAGGAAGGCACACGTGCGGCCCTGCCTGTCGGGGCTGAGATGCAGCATGACGCGACGAAGGACGTTGCTCAGGTCGATCTGCGTTACACGCAGTCGACGACACCAGTTGAGAGCTTGACGATGTGGCTGGTTCCATCGCGCGCTGCGGGCAAACCGAGTGGTCAGCTCGTGATATCGTGGGGAGCTGTCGCTCTCGCGACAGACTGGGCAATGAAATAGTGGATGAAACAAGTACGACCGCAAACATCATTCACACTGCTTATGCGTTGATTTCAGGACGGGCCGGAGAGCCACGCGACTGGGATCGGTGGCGTACGCTTCATGCGCCCGGTGCGCGACTCATCGCGATCGAGAACGACGAAAGTGGAGAGCCGTTTGCGCACGTGATGAATGCGGATGAGTTTATTGCATCACGATCTCCTTTCTTCGCGCAGACCAGTTTTTACGAGTGGGAAGTTGCGCGCGAAGAAAAGCGATACGGCGCTCTGGTGCAGGTCTGGAGCAGCTACGAAGCGGCGCATGAACCCGGTGGGCACGCTATCCGGCGCGGCGTGAACAGCATTCAGTTGTGGCACGACGGATCGCGCTGGTGGATTCTCAGCGTTGCGTGGGATTCGATCGAGGCCCTTACTCGCGCCTCAAGTCGCGACGCGCGCCACGACGTGCAAGGCGACGCCGGTTAGTTCTTTCCGCTCGCCGCAATCCGCCTGTCAAATTCGGCGCGCCAGTTCGGCACAGCGACAAGCCGATAGTCTTCCCTGTTGGAGATGAGCCCGAGGTAGCGTCCGTCGCGGCCAATGTCGTATCCAATTGTCAGAGCGTTGTTGACGAGCGCGGTTGTCTGAGTCATCAGGGTGTCGCGCGACAGAACCCGCACGATCGGCGTGATTGAAACCTTCACGGCCAGGCGAATCGGGCCCCCCCTGTAGTAAAGGGTCGTACCGTCGCGCGACCACACGGGCTCTGTTCCACCAGCATTGGATATTTGCACGCGGGCGGAGGGGTCCGGATACGAACGGACATAAATCTCGGATCGTCCCGATTCGTCCGATGAGAACGCCACCCAGCGAGAGTCGGGTGAAAATGAAGGCGCGCTTTCGTTCGCCGGGCTTCCCATGTAGCTCACTCCAACCGGTGTCGAATCGAGCCGTGCGCGGATGAGATCCCAGGAATTGTTGTGATAGCTGGTGTAGATAAGGGATTTCCCGTCTGGAGCGACGGTCACATGAGTGGTGAGACTTGCATCGACTACCTTTTTCGCCGGCGATCCGCCGTCGGCCTGCTGCGACCAGATGGCAAACCGCTGCTTATCACCAATTCCTGCAAAGAAAATTTTCGAGCCGTCGGGCGACCACGATGGCGTTGTAGCAGCCTTGATGGACGAGAGGCGTGAGAACGTTCCAGTCTCTGTATCGTAAATCCAGATATCCGACTGGTCGCGTTCAGCTACTACGACCGCGATCTTTCGTCCATCCGGCGATATGCGAGGTGACTGGTACGTGCGCGCATCTTTCATGAGTGGCTTGTAAGTACCGTCGCGCGCAATCCACGACAGCTGACTCTTTGTGCCCCCTCTCGCGGTCACGAGGGCACCGCCAGGCGACACGAAAATATTCGAGTTGCCGTTGTTTCCAGCCACGACTGTAACCGGGTCGAGTACGGGGATAGCTTTTCCGTCGGTCGCGGTGCCGGACCGATTGAGCTTGATCGCCATCACGGCCCCGTCTGCCTGCAGGTAGACGAGAGTACGGCCCAGCATTGCGAGTGGACGAATTCCCTTGATTCCAAGCCGGCTGACATCACCGCCGTCCATCGACACTGTAGCCAGAGTTGCAGACGCCAAGCTTCCCGTCCAGATCGTGAATGCGGCCCGCTTGCCATCCGGGAGACCGATTGGCCAGATGTAGTCGCTTTCGCCCTTAGTGCTGTCCGGCTTGACAATTTCTGTCAGCTCTCCACCGGCAACGCTGACCTTGGACAGACCGCGCTTCTCGGCGTCTGAGCCCTGGACCAGCTCGTCGCGTGTTGTCCAGTCTCCGCCGTTTGCGCTTCCGCCATCGGTGATTGCGATTGGTGCGCTGCCGTCGAGGCGCACTTTCCGAATCTTGCCGTCACTCTGGAAGAGAAGCCACTGACCATCGGGCGAAAAACTCGGCTCCCACGCTCCGCTGGTCCCGGGGATCTCGCGCGCTTCGAGCTGATCGGTGCGGAGCGCATAGAAAGACCCAGTCGATCCGGGCTCGCCATTCGCGGTGTAGACGATTGTCCCACCGTCCGGTGAGATAGCGGCGGGCCAGGGATAGTTCGTGACCGGTTTGAGACTATCAGGCGCGCTGACGACGAATCTCACAACGCGATCCGCGGGACGCGGAGCCGGGCGTCCGAATGCCGCGTACCCAAGCGCGGCGAGTGCAATTCCTGCGGCCCCGAGAGTTACGGGATCGAGAACACGGGACTTCCATGAGCGATGCGTTGCCGCACGCATGCCGCTTTGCGTTGCGGAATACACGCCAGTTGTCCCTACCCCACCGGTCCCGTGAAGCGCTTCCGCGAATTGATGCGCACTCGAGAACCGATCGGCCGGAAGCTTTTCGAGCGCATGCTGCACCGCGAGCTCGACATGCTCGGGAATAGCGCCGCGCGAGACACGCATCGGACGCGGCTTTTCCGTGAGCATTCGCGCGATGATCGCCTGCGAAGTACTTCCAGTGTGAGGTGGCTCACCAGTCAGCATTTCGTACGCGACTGCGCCAAGCGAGTAGATGTCGCTGCGTCCATCGATGACGCGGTCGCCGGTCGCCTGCTCCGGGCTCATGTACTGAGGAGTACCGAGCGAAAGACCCGTTTGCGTGATTCTATTTCCGCCCGCGTTCTTTACAGCCAGCGCGATTCCGAAATCCGCGATGACAGGCTGCCCGGCCTGGAGAAGAATGTTCTCCGGCTTTAGATCGCGATGAATAACTCCGTGCGAATGTGCGTAGTCGAGCGCGTTGGCAATTGCGACCGTCATTCGCACCGCTTCGTCAACCGGAAGCTGTCGCTCGCGATCGAGCTTTCCGCGAAGCGTTTCGCCGTCGACGAATGGCATGACGTAGAACAGCAATCCATCCGCCGCGCCTGAATCGAAGAGCGGCAGCAGGTTCGGATGCTGAAGATTTGCAGTGACCTTTATCTCGGCGAGAAATCTTTCGGCGCCGAGTACTGCGCCGAGCTCGGGGTTTAGGAGTTTGAGGGCGACTGGCCGGTCGTGACGGAGATCCTGGGCGAGATAGACCGTCGCCATTCCACCGGCGCCGATCTCCCGCTTGATGTCATAGCGATCAGACAGCGACTCCTGAAGCTTGAGCAGTGCGTCCATTGCGCCTTACGTAGAGGGAACTTGCGGGCAGAATATGTGGTGTCTTCTCCTTGTCGGGCCAGCGAATTGTTCTGGCCCTGCCAGGCCAGGACCGAAACGGCCAAAGTGGGTTGACTAGTCTGACTAGTCTGATTATCCTCCAAAATGCGGAATAGCTACTCACTCTACGAAGCCAAGTCGAAGCTCTCGGCCATCGTCCGAATGGTTCGCGAGGGAAAGACGGTCATCGTCACTCTGCATGGGGAACCAGTCGTCGAGATGCGGCCAATCGAGCCTCGCCTCGGCGGACTCGAGGCAAGGATGGATGATCTGGCCGACCGCGGTGTGCTCGTGCGTGCCGAATCGCGCCGAGCCCGGCCGGCTGCGGTGGCTCGGAAGGCGGGGGCGCTGAAGAGATTTCTCGACGACCGCGACTGATGTCGGTCGCCTACGTCGACACCTCATGTCTGGTTGCGATCGCTTTCGGGGAGAGAGGCGCAACTGCGATCGAACGCCGCCTTCGTGAGTTCGATGAGATCGTCTCTGCGAATCTTCTCGAGGCCGAGCTCCGTTGCGCCTTCAAGCGGGAGAGTGTGGAATTCGCGACAGAAACGCTCTCCGGGGTTTCGTGGCTCATTCCGGATCGGCCGCTTACGAGTGAGATCGCGCGTGTTCTCGACGTTGGCTATGTGCGAGGTGCAGACTGCTGGCATATCGCGTCGGCTCTTTTTCTGGAGCCGGAGCCATCATCAGTGACATTTCTCACGCTGGATGAAATGCAGCGGAAGATCGCGAAAGAGCTCGGCTTCGCGGTTTGACGGGCCGGCGTCGGTTAGTTACGCGCCGACGCTTCGTCCCAGCCGGTCTATCAGTCCGCTGAAGATTATCCGGTGAATTGGGTAGAGAGCGTACCAGTACAGCAAGCCAGCAAGACCCTTCGGCGCAAAAAAAGCAGTCTGCTCGAGGAGAGTGCCGCCTTCGACTGGCGTTGCCCGAAACTGAAGCCATGCCTTGCCAGGCACCTTCATCTCGGCCCGCAGTCGCAGAAGTTTGTCTGGTTGAATGGCTTCGACACGCCAGAAATCGAGTGCATCACCGACGCGCAGTTTGCCCGGGTCGCGACGTCCGCGACGAAGTCCCACTCCGCCAATCATCCGATCGGCAGCTCCGCGAATTTTCCATGCCCAGTTCATGTAGAGCCAGCCGCGCTTTCCGCCGAGGCTCGTGAAATCCGCGAATGCCTGTGAAGGTGAGGCGGCAACAACCTGCTGGCGATGCTCGACGATCATGCCGTCCTGGTCTGTCATGATCACCGGCGCGACATCACGCTGGCTCGTGCTCAGCGCGTCGCTCCACGCGGTTTCGACAGTGCTCGCCTCGAGCTGCTCGAGTGCACGCTCGACAGATGTTCGATAGCCGGCGGGGTGAATTGAAGGAAAGAGCTCGTCCGCCGTTGCATCCGTGACGACGTTCTCGTTTCTGAGCCCTTCGACGAGCGGTCGGGCGATCGCTGCCGGAATGGGAGTTACCAGGTTCACCCAAAGTGACGACAGCCGCGGCGTCAGCACCGGCACGGGTACGAGCCAGCGTTTCAGTCCGCGAACCTTCGCGTAAGTCATCATCATGTCTCTGTAGGTGACGACTTCAGAGCCACCAATCTCGATGATGCGGCCGGTACTTGCAGCGATGGAAAGCGACTCGCTGAGATAGCTGAGCACGTCGCGAATTCCTATCGGCTGCGTGCGCGTATATACCCAGCGAGGACAGATCATCACCGGCACTCTTTCGGTCAGGTACCGGATCATCTCGAACGAGAGACTCCCCGATCCAACAATGACGCCGGCGCGAAATTCCGTAACCGGAACACCCGCTTCACGTAGCGCATCTCCAGTGTGCTGTCGTGAGCGGAGATGTTCTGATAGAGCGGAGCCGGCCTGGGCGAGGGCGCCAAGGTATATGATCCGCTCGACACCCGCGGATTTTGCGGCACGGCTGAAATTTCGCGCGGCATCGAGATCGCGCTGCTCGAAATCGGAGCCCGCTCCCATGCTGTGAATCAAATAGTACGCGACCCGAACACCCTTCATCGCCGCAGCGAGTGATTCCGGATTCAGAACATCAGCTGCGACGATCTCGACTTCACTCTGCCACGACCGACCTTCGAGACGCGACGTATCGCGCACGAGACATCTCACGCACTGGCCGTCGCTCAACAGGCGGGGAACGAGGCGGCCGCCGATGTATCCCGTGGCCCCCGTCACGAGTATGAGCGACGCTGAGTGGTTTTCTGGCATCCCTCAACCTAGCGATGCGGGAAAACTTCATGGCTGGAGTGTCCGCCGCCGATGGGTCCGGCGGCGGCACTCTCGTTCGGTTAGATGAGGCTATTTCTTCGGGTCGTCTCCGCCAGCCCAGGCAATGAATTTCCAGTCTTTGCCGTCTTTAATAAAGACGTCAGTGTACCTGCCGCTAGAAACTTCGCGCTCCTTCTTGTAGTTCTCTCGTGCAGTCGTGTACCGGTACTGCAGCACGGCAACGTTGCCGGTGATCGTCGCCGAGATCGGGAAAAGCTCCTGCTCCTGAACTGTGGAGTTGGCGTTGGAGTAGCGGTTCCACCGCGCCAGCGATGCCTTGGTTCTTGGAGCAACCTGGTCATTATCCCAATAGCTGAGGTTTGGGTGAACCATCTTGTCTATCCACGAGGCATCCTTGTCAGCAGCCATCTTCCACTGCTGATCTTCGACCTTCCAGAGTTCCTGCTGTTCTGCGCTCCATGTCTGAGCTGAAGCCGCGCCTGCTGAGAGCACGAGTGCGAGAGGGAGCGAGAGCCATAAGCGTCGGACGGACATCGTAACAGCCTCCAGTCTCTTGTGGGGAAGAGACTTGTGAGAGAGTCCTGCACTTTCCTCGATCAAATCCACCGGCAGTATGGCAGGACCTGATGGGTGGCGCCATGCGCAACACCAGAAACTATCGGCGATTCGCGTTCGATCACCGAGACGGCGACGAAGTTCGGGTTACTCACCATGCCTCGGATCGCGAGTCCGCGTCGCCCCGTCATGTGTAGATTCTCCGGATGCGAATTGCTGTCATCGGCGCGAAACTCGAGGCGATAGTTGTTGTCCGCAGTCGCCGTCACGGTATATGCAAAATGCTGCATTCCCGCCGTCGCGCCGCTTAAATGACCAATGAGATTGCCGCCCCAGTAGAGGCCAATGCCTGAATTGGACACATTCCCGGCGCGCGGTGAATAGTCGAAGGAAATCGTATAGCTGTCACCGGCCGACGCGGCAATGTTGGTGTAAAGGTTCGCCACGTCTCCGACATCTTTTTCCAGCTCGATGACCTGCGACGCGGTGCCGATGCCATACACATTGCCGGATCCGA
>JBDTNA010000143.1:0-7753 GCA_039933985.1 Gemmatimonadales bacterium
GCAACGAAATAGAGAAAAGGCACATTTGCCGGATTCAATGCAGCGACCAGGCTTGCGCCGCCGGGAGACGCGATCGGTCCGGGCGGCAGGCCCGCATACTTGTAAGTGTTGTACGGCGATTCGACTTCCAGATCCTTCAATAGCACGCGCGGTGTGTGTTTGCCGAGCGCGAATTGAACGGTCGGATCTGCCTGCAGAAGCATTTTGTTGTGCAGACGATTGAGATACACGCCTGCGATCACAGGCCGCTCGCTCGCAACCTTCGCTTCTTTTTCCACGATCGACGCGAGAGTCACCACTTCGTGCCGGCTCAGACCGAGCTGACGAAGTTGCGTATTCCACTCTGGCTTCCACTCGCGCTCGAATCGGCGGACCAGCTCGAGCACCGCTTGACGGGCGGTCGTTCCAACCGGAAACGCGTACGTGTCCGGGAAGAGATAGCCTTCGAGAGTTGTTCCTGTCGTTCCAACTCGTTTCAACAGCGCGGTATCGCGAATCGCGGCATTCACAGAATCGATGGGAATCTGGAGGCTCTTCGCAAGGAGCGGAGCGATCTGAATGAGGCCGAAGCCTTCAGGAATCGTGATGGTATTCACGAGCCCGTGACCTCCGTGCAGCGCGCCGACGATGTCGCCCCAAGGTGTGCCGCGCTTCAGGAGGTAAGTGCCCGGCTTGATGTTTCTGTCGGTACCCTTGAATCGCGCGTAAAGCTTGAAAATGGCTGTCGGCCCGACGAGACCGGCCTTATGAAGCGAATCTGTTGCGGTAGAAAAGCTCGCTCCTTTGGGAACGATGACGCGGATGGGAGCGCCGCGCGGAGACGGACTGCAGGCAGCAGTCGCTACGCCAAGAACGAAGAGTGCACGCGAGATCGTCACGATGATGAGTTCAGCGCGTGCTGGAGAAGAATTGCGGCTGCCATCGAATCCACATCGCCTTTTCGTCCTCGCGTCGAGCCATCCATTTCCCGAATTGCTCTGAGCGATGCCGCGGTCGTGTATCGCTCGTCAAGAAATCTTACCGGCATTCCCGTCCGCTTCTCGAGCTCCGCGCCTACACGTCGGACTTCCGCTGTCCAATCCGTCTCGCTTCCATTTCCGTCGAGCGGCAATCCGACGACGAACCCGCGGGCCTCGAGGGCAAGAGCGCGCCGGATGATCTCAGCGACCGGCGCGCGCTTGCCGGCGCGCCGCGCGATGAATCCTGCCGGCGAGGCAATCATGCCGAGCTCGTCGCTGATCGCGAGTCCGACGCGTTTCTCGCCATAGTCGACCGAGAGAAAACGGGCCAGGCCTGCATTCATGCGCCACCCTGTGCCATCTGCTTGAAGAACTCAGCGTTGTCCTTCGACTTCTTCATCTGTCGCAGCAGGAACTCGACGGCTTCAGCTTCCGGCATGTCCGAGAGAAACTGGCGAAGCAGGAATACGCGGTTGATCTCCGCGGTGGAGAGAAGCAGCTCCTCTTTGCGCGTTCCGGATTTCAGGATGTCGACGGCAGGAAAAACGCGACGGTCGGCGATCGTCCTATCGAGGACGAGCTCCATGTTTCCCGTTCCCTTGAACTCTTCGAAGATCACGTCATCCATCCTCGAGCCTGTTTCGGTGAGCGCGGTGGCGATGATGGTGAGCGAACCGCCGCCGTCGATCTTTCGCGCGCTGCCAAAAAACTTCTTCGGCTTGTAAAGTCCGGCCGCGTCGACGCCTCCCGAAAGAATTTTCCCCGACTGTGGCGCGACCGCGTTGTGAGCTCGGGCGAATCGCGTGAGCGAGTCGAGCAGAATCACGACGTCCTTCCCGCTTTCGACAAGACGCTTTGCTTTCTCGAGTACCATGTCGGCGACGAGAACGTGACGCGCTGCTCCTTCATCGAACGTCGAGCTGATCACTTCGGCGCGAGTGGCGCTCCTGATCATCTCGGTCACTTCCTCGGGGCGCTCGTCGATCAGGAGAATGATCGTCGTGACTTCAGGATGATTCTCCGCGATCGAGTTTGCGATCTTCTCGAGTAGAATCGTTTTTCCAGCTCGCGGAGGCGATACGATCAGCCCGCGCTGTCCCTTACCGATTGGCGCGAAGATGTCCACGACGCGCATCGACAGGTCTCCGTCCATCGATTCGAGACGAAGGCGCGTGTCGGGATAACGCGGGCGGAGATTGTCGAACGGAACGCGCGTCTTGATGAGGTCCGGATCCTGACCGTTGACGCTTTCCACTTTCAGCAGGGCGAGATATCTCTCCCACGCTTTCGGCGGACGAACCTGCCCGCGAACGAGATCGCCGGTCAGCAGCCCGAATCGCTTTATCTGCGACGGCGATACGTAGATGTCATCTGGTCCGGCGAGATAGCTGTAGTCCTGACTTCGGAGGAAACCGTATCCCTCCGGAAGAATCTCGAGCACGCCTTCGCCGTGCAGTGCGATGTTCGAATCGAGCAGGTTCTGCTCGATTCTGAAAATCAGCTCAGGCTTCGCCGCCACAGCCGTATCGGGGATCTTGAGTCCCTCGGCCATGTCCTGAAGCTCGGTTACTGATTTTCGCTTTAACTCGGCGATGTCCACGGTGGGCGCGTGTTGCGGAACGGAGGGTACGTGCGGAAGAGATCGATGTCGCTTGGGGCGAGTCTGGTAATGGCGGGAAATGCGTTTGGATCACCGGAGCCAGGTCCGGAGTGAAGTCGAAAGTCTTTTCTACGAGGGGGGAACGGCCGGGAAGCCGATTAGGCGAACCTAACGGAGCAGGGAAAAACGGTCAAGTAAAATCGCAGTCCGCAGCTAGAAGCTGATGTAACGCCCGGGATGTTTTTTCAGGTCGGCCATGATGGCCGTAAGCTGGAGGCGCGCGCGCGCCATCTCGGTGGTCACCGTCGTGTCACCTCTAAGGCGGGCGACGCCGGTGGTTCCCGACATCATTGTCTTGAGAGAATCGAGCTGACTCCTGATATGACCCACATTCTTGAACAGGCTCGAATCTTTTCTGAAGCGGCCGACACTTCCGCGATCGGTCGTCAGAAGAAGCGCGATAGAATCCTTTGCTGCCAGGACACGCGACACTCTTGCGGGAATGTCGTCGCGAGATGCGAGGGCGACAGATCCATTGCCCTCCGTCGTCTTTTTCATCAAGCCGGAAAAAGCAGCGTTCGCATTGTTGATCTTCGCTATGCCGGAGCTGCGGAAGGCGCCGATGTTCGAGTTGGGAGAGCTCAACGCGGCTGCCACACTTTTCCCCGAATCAGCTAGAGTGCTGAGCTTCTTCGTCAGATCATCAACCTTCTGTCCAACGGGCTTCATCTTACTGGTCGAAATGTTGATGAGGGTATCTCCGCTCTTCAGCGCGGGCGCTTTCGAAGTGCCCGACGAGATGAACACGATCGGACTGCCGATGAGATTGTCGCCGGAACGAATATCGGCCCACGCGTCCCGCCGGATGAAGTGCATCCTGTCCCTCAGGATCTCGGTGTGAATCGCGAGTCGCTCAAGCCTGTCAGTCGAAACGGGCCTGAAGTGAATGTCCTTCACGAGTCCGATTTTCTGGCCTGAGAGCCACACCTCGGTTCCTTCAAGAACGCCGTCGGCTTCCTGGGTCAGAACGTAGATGTCGTCCTTGTCGCCGCGCAGCGCGCCGACCCGCGCGAAGAGAAGGATGGACATCACGAGCGCGACCAGCACCGCGAAAGCGATGATGCCTGTCTTCAGCTCACTCCACTGCAGGTTGCGGGACATGGGTCAAAAGCTATCGCGACGAGCGCTTGGCACAACCGAGAAAATCGCGCTCGACCCCCAATCGGGGGGAACACGGAGTTCCCTTCTATAGATAGTCCGTCGGGGCGCGACTTAACGAAATCCTAACATTTGTTGACTGTCTGCGCGCCTATCTTCCCCTGCGCTGCTGCCCAACCCTTACAAGCAGGCTGCGTGAAAAGACTGACCCACGGATTGGCCCAGACAATTGTCGCGTTATTGCTCTCCGTCAACAGTGCATCGGCTCAACGAACGCCATCAGGTTCGGGTCCGCCGAGGGTTTTTGTGGATTGCCAGGCGGTGTTTGGGTGCGATCTCGACTACCTCCGAACAGAGATCCCCTACGTCGATTACATGCGCGACAGGTCCGACGCCAACATTCACGTACTCATCACACGCCAGTCCACCGGCGGCGGCGGCACCGAATATACGTTCAACTTCATCGGTCTTCGAGACTTCGCCGGTATAACCGACACCCTGCAATTCGCGACGCCGCAAACGGCGACAGACGATGATCGCCGCAAAGGTTTCGCCAGGACGATCAAGCTCGGGCTCGTGAGATACATCGCCCGGACCCCGGGAGCCGAGCGACTCCAGATATCATATGAGAAACCGGCCGCAGGTGCGCCGAAAGCAGGAGACAAACCCGCTCACGATCCGTGGAATTTCTGGGTGTTCCGCACGCGGGCGAACGGAAATTTCAGCGGAGAAAGCTCGCAGCGGTTCACGTACATCAACGGATCGGTGTCAGCGAATCGAGTCACGAAGGAATGGAAGATCAGCAACTCGTTCAGCGTGAATTACAACGAGAGCAAATTCACTTTCAACGAAGGCGAGGTGTTCAGGAGTTATTCTCGCGGATACGGCGCGAGCCAGCTCGTTGCAAAAAGCCTGAACGATCATTGGTCCGTCGGCGAGCGCAGCTCGTTGAGCTCATCGACATATCTCAACACGAAGCGGTCGCTGCGCATTGCGCCGGCGATCGAATACAACTTCTATCCGTATTCTCAGTCGACCCGGAAGCTCGTAACGCTGCAATACTCGGCGGGGGTCAACTCGTATCGTTACCGCGACACGACGATTTTCGAGAAGCTTTCGGAGGTGCGACCGAACCACGCTCTCATCGCTGCGATCAGCATGACTCAGCCCTGGGGATCGGTGAGCGGCTCAGTCGAGGGGTCGAGTTATCTGGATGACCTGAGCAAGCGACGGCTCGTGGTGTTTCAGGAAGTGAATGCGCGTCTGTTCAAGGGATTCAGCTTCAATATGTACGGCGGGCTTTCGCTGTTGAGGGATCAGATCTATCTCGCGAAGGGCGGCGCGACGGATGAGGAGATTCTCTTGCAGAGAAAGCAGCTCGCAACCTCGTACAGCTACTTCGCTGGACTCGGGCTGACCTACACGTTCGGGTCGATCTTCAACAACGTGGTGAACCCGAGGTTCCAGGAGGGGGGCGGAACGTTCGTTTCCAACTAGTTGAATGCGCGCGGCGGGATTCGAACCCACGACCTTCGGCTCCGGAGGCCGACGCTCTATCCAACTGAGCTACGCGCGCGATAGGCCCTACCTATAGGAAGCGGCCTTCCGCATTCTAACCCCGCCCCCGACCAACGGCAACGCGCTGGCTTGGCACGCTACGTGACTCGCTTAAGTTCACACCATGCTATTCGACAAACGGAAAATCACGGTCATTCCCGGCGACGGAATCGGGCCCGAAGTAGTCTCAGCCGCCCTGAAAGTCGTCGAGGCCACGGGCGTCGGCATCGAGCCTGAAGTCTGCCTTGCAGGGGCCGAGGCTTTCGCGAAGGGGATCGAGTCCGGAGTTCCGAAGGAAACGATCGAGTCGATCGAGCGCACGAAAGTGGTCCTCAAGGGCCCGCTCGAGACACCGATTGGCCACGGCAACAAGAGCGCGAACGTCACGCTGCGCACGCTCTTCGAGACCTTTGGAAACCTGCGACCTGTTCGCGAGCTGCCCGGCGTCACGACTCCGTTCACCGGACGCAAGCTCGACATCGTCATCGTCCGTGAAAACGTCGAGGATCTGTACACCGGCATCGAGTACATGCAGACGCCGGGTGTCGCGCAGGCACTGAAGATCATCTCGCGCACCGGCTGCGAAAAGATCGTCGAGCTCGCATTCGAATTTGCCGTCGCTGCACGCCGCAAGCGCGTTCATTGCGCGACCAAAGCGAACATCATGAAGCTCACCGAAGGAATGCTTCAGCACACCTTCGAGGAAATCGCCAAGCGCTATCCGCAGATTGAATCGAAGCACATCCTCATCGACAACTGCGCGCACCAGCTCGCGATGAGACCCGAACAGTTCGATGTCATCGTGACGACGAACATGAACGGCGACATTCTGAGCGACCTCACATCAGGTCTAACCGGCGGACTCGGCTTCGCTCCATCGGCGAACATCGGACACGACGCGGCAATCTTCGAAGCCGTTCACGGATCCGCGCCCGACATCGCCGGAAAGAACATCGCGAATCCAACCGCCATTATTCTCAGCGCGGCGATGATGCTCCGTCACATCGGTGAAGGCGCGGCGGCCCATGATATCGAGCAGGCCGTCCTCGTCACGCTTGAAAGCGGAATTCGGAGTGCCGACATGCCGGGCACGGGAAAGATCGCGACAACGACCGAATTCGCCGATGCCGTCATCAGTAATCTCGGACGGGAGTCGAGCACTGCCGCTGCCGCCGACTTCCGTGCGGTGCGAATTCCGCCGAAGAGCGATGCGGTTGAGGTTGCACCTGTTCATTCACGGCGAGTCACTGGCGTCGATGTTTTCATCGAAAGCGCGCTCTTGCCCGATGTGCTTGGGGCCGCACTCTCCGAAGTGTGCAGCGGAACAACCGTGCAGCTGCAGATGATCGGCAACCGCGGCAACACCGTTTATCCGCAGCAAGGTCGCTCTGTCACTCTTGTCGATCATTATCGCTGCCGCTTCATGAAGAAGAATCGCGCGGACACTCTGACCAACTCCGAGATCCTCGCTCTTCTCACCCGGATTGGCGAGGAGCACACCTGGATGCACGTCGAAAAGCTTCAGCAGTTCAATGGTGATGACGCTTTCAGCCGCCTTCAGAAATAACTCTTCTTTAAGCATGCTCCTTACAAAGTATTTACGATCCCCGGCGAACCCATCGGGGTATCATTTATAAAGCTGATACGCCCCACCTCCATCCCCCACCACATGTTCCGAAAACTTCATATCGCCACCTGCGTGGCGCTTGGATTCTTGATAGTCAGTGCGGCGCCGAGCCTTCGCGCTCAGAACGGCCAGCCAATCAAATACACGGGCAAGCCGACGATGACGCCGATCTCTGCGGCAGACGCGATGACGCGCCTCTACATCTTCGCCGACGACTCGATGCAGGGCCGCCGGGCGGGAAGTGAGGGGGATCGAAAGGGCACCTCATACATCGAACGCGAAGTGCGCCGTCTCGGATTGATTCCCGGCGGAGACAACGGAACGTTCTTCCAGAGTGTTCCGCTCTACAACCGCTCCGTCGACATGACGTCGCAGCTTTCCGTCGACGCAACGCCAGTAGTAATCGGAAAGGATTATTTCCCGATTCATCCGGGTGGAAGGCTCAAGTCGGTGAACGGCGCGCAGGTCATCTTCGTTGGAAACACTGCCGACACGACGACGCTTCTGCCCGCGGCGCAGACGGCTGGAAAGGTTGTCTTCTACACCGGCGGCGCGGGCGTCATCAGCCGTCGCTACCCCGATGCAGTCGCATTCATGTCCGCCCGACCCGATCAGCAGTCTGCTCAGATTCGCAACTTCATCTCGGGAACGTCACAGCTGATGAAGAGCGACGAAGACACCGTCACTCATCGCGTCTCGATTCTGATTCCCCTGTCGGCTATTCCGACCTTCCTCGGCGTCGGACTCGACAACGCGCGGCCGGGCACACTCGGTCGCACGCTTCACGGTGATATCAAGTACACGATCACGGACACTCCGGCGCGCAACGTTGTCGCGATTATTCCCGGTAGC
>JBDTNA010000144.1:0-7684 GCA_039933985.1 Gemmatimonadales bacterium
CAGGAAACCTATGAAGACCTCGACGTCCCATGCGACGACGCCCTGCGGCACACTGTCGGGCGGCGTTTCCTTCGCCGTCTTCTGCTTGCAGGTTAGCCGCACCTGGATCGTATCGCCTGCGTAGACAGGTTTTACGAATCGAAGATTGTCGAGACCGTAGTTGGCGAGCACGGGGCCGGGTGCAGGATCGACGAACAATCCGGCGGCGGCGGAGAGCACGAAGTATCCGTGCGCCACGCGTTTCTCGAAGATCGATTCCTTCGCCGCGATGTCATCCATATGTGCGTAGAAGAAATCACCGCTGATGCCCGCGAAGTTGACGATATCGCTTTCGGTAATCGTTCTTCGATGCGTGATCAGCGTATCGCCGATTTCGAGCTCGTCGAAGAATTTGCGGAATGGGTGAACCCTGTCGGTCGGCTGATCGGCGCCCTTGATCCACTCGTTCGAGACGCGCGTAAGAGTTTCCGGCGACCCCTGGAGTGCGGTGCGCTGCATGTAGTGAAGCGCGCTGCGTGCGCCGCCGAGCTCTTCTCCTCCTCCCGCGCGACCCGGGCCGCCGTGCACGAGGCCGGGAAGCGGTGAGCCGTGCCCTGTCGATGTCTTCGCGGTCGTGCGATCGCCGATCATGATGCGACCGTGATGTGAAGCGGCGCCGAGTACGACTTGTCGTGCGACTTTATCGTCTGACGTGAAGACCGAACCCACGAGACTTCCGCGTCCGAGCTTTGCGAGCTCGACGGCTTCTTCGACGCTCTTGTAGGGCATGACGGTGTTGACGGGTCCGAAGGCTTCTATCGTATGCGGTGCCTCGGTGGAGAACGGCGCATTGCAGTAGAGAAGGGTAGTCGGGAAGAATGCGCCCTTCTTCTTGTCGCCCGACGAGACTTCGAAGTTGTCGAGGTCACCGTAAACCACATCTGATCCATCCTTCAGCGCCTCGACATTCTTCCGAACGTCGTTGACCTGATCCTTGCCGACGAGCGGCCCCATGCGTGTGCCTTCCATCTGGGGGTCGCCGATTTTGACCCCGCCGAGTCGCTTGGAGATCGCCTTGATGACGTCGTCGACCATGGGCTCGGGTACAATCGTACGGCGGATCGCCGTGCACTTCTGTCCAGCCTTGGCCGTCATCTCGCGAACTACTTCCTTGATGAAGAGATCGAACTCTTCGGTTCCGGGCGCCGATTCGGGGCCGAGCATCGAGAAGTTGAGGGAGTCGGCTTCCTGATTGAATCGCGTCGAGTTTTCGACGATCGCTTTTCCGGACTTGAGCTTGCGTCCCGTTGTCGCTGAACCCGTGAACGTGACGACGTCCTGTCCACCGACGTGATCGAGCAGATCGCCGGTGCTGCCGACGATCAGCTGAAGCGCGCCTTCGGGAATTATGCCCGATTCGATCATCGCGCGGACCATTCCTTCGGTCAGGTAGGAAGTAACTGTTGCCGGCTTGACGATGGCGGGCATGCCGCCGAGGAAGGTGGGGGCGAGCTTTTCGAGCATGCCCCAGCACGGGAAGTTGAACGCGTTGATGTGAACGGCCGTTCCTTCGAGTGGAACGCAGATGTGCCGGCCGACGAAGGTGTTGTCTTTCGAAAGAGGCTCGACTGCGCCTTCCATATAGAAGGTCTCGTTGGGAAACTCGCGTCGTCCCTTGCTCGAGTAGGCGAAGAAGGTTCCGATGCCGCCTTCGATGTCGACCCAGCTGTCGGGCTTGGTCGCGCCTGTCGCTTCGGAGAGCTTGTAGAACTCTTCTTTTCGCTCCATCAGGTACTTGGCCATTTCCTTGAGCATTCGCGCTCGCTCGTGGAAAGTCATGGCGCGCATCTTCGGTCCGCCGACATTGCGCGCGTAGTCGAGCATCCCCTTGAAGTCGACTCCTTCGCTCGTCGCTTCGCCGATCTTCTCGCCGGTGACTGCGTGGATGAGTTCGGCCGCGTTGCCCGTGCCTTCGATCCATTCGCCTTGCGCGTAACTCTTGAGTCTGTTCAAGTGGAGCTCTCTTTCCAGGTGAAATAGTCTTTCTTCTGAACCGGGCGGTTGGGCTCGATTTCGCGCAGCGGCGCCGTCGGTTTCAGAGTATCTCTCAGCTTTGCCGGTAACGACTGATAAAGACGCGTGCCCTCGGTTTTCCAGGCGATCATGTCATCGCTGACGTCTTTAACGATCTTCGCAGGATTCCCGACAACGACCTTGCGTTCAGGGATTTGCATCTCGGCGGGAACGAAGCAGAGCGCCCCGATGATGCATTCCGCACCGATGATGACGTTGTCCATTATCACCGCATTCATGCCGACGAGTGAGTTTCGCCCGATGCGTGCGCCGTGGATGATTGCACCGTGTCCGATGTGTGCGCTCTCCTCGAGCACGACCGTTATGCCGGGGAACATGTGCACGGTGCAGTTCTCCTGCACGTTGCAGCCGTCTTCGATGATTATGCCGCCCCAGTCACCGCGAATCGCTGCGCCCGGTCCGACATAGACATCTCGGCCAATAATGACGTTGCCGGTGACGGTCGCGTTCGGATGTATGAACGCAGATTCGTGGATAACCGGCCGGAATCCGTCGAACTCGTAGATGTTGGACGGTTTCGTCATTGCATTCCCAATGTAGACGGGCGGCATGGCCGGAGCCAGTCGCTCCCCGGCGGAATTCGCACTGGCTGCCACCTCTGGTACATCATACGTTTACGCACCTTTAAGAGGCACGGAGTGCCCATACCGGCTACAGAGCTACGCGAGCAGGTTCAGGACGCGTTGCGGGCGACATACACCATCGAGCGCGAGCTCGGCGGGGGAGGTATGTCGCGGGTATTCGTTGCCGAGGAGCGGGCTCTTGGAAGACTGGTTGTCATCAAGGTCCTGTCTCCCGATCTGGCCGAAGGTATCTCCGCTGAGCGTTTTGCGCGCGAGATAAAGCTCGTTGCGAGGCTGCAGAATCCTCACATCGTTCCTCTCTTCTCGGCCGGTTCGGTAGATGGGCTCCCGTACTATACGATGCCGTACATCGAAGGCGAGTCACTCCGGGCCAGGCTAACTCGCGAGACCTTCATTGGGGCTTCGGATGCATCGCATCTTCTTCGTGACGTTGCTCTCGCGCTCGAGTATGCGCATGCGCATGGTGTCATTCATCGCGACATAAAGCCGGACAATGTTCTTCTGTCGGGGGGTTCGGCTTGTGTCGCCGATTTCGGTATCGCGCGGGCGATGACTGTGGCGCGCACAGGACCATCGTCAGTGCTCGAGCGTCATACCGGATCGGGAATCACACGGCATGGAATGGCGATCGGAACGCCGGCGTACATGTCGCCCGAGCAGGCTACGTGCAGCACTGATGTCGACCAGCGGACGGATATCTATTCGTTCGGCTGTGTCGCGTTCGAGCTGCTTACCGGCCAGCCGCCGTTTCGCAAGCGCGACGTGCAGGCGTTGATTGTGGCCCACGTTGTTGAGGCGCCGCCAGTCGCCCGGCTTAGGCATCCCGATATTCCACTCGGGCTCGCGGAACTGGTTCGAGCGTGTCTCGAAAAGGCGCCCGCTGACAGGCCTGATACGGCGGCCGCGATCCTGTCGACGCTCAACTCGGTGAGTGGTCCGACAAAAGCCGTTCGATCATCGGCCAGTGAGTCTCTGGCGTCGATCGCGGTTCTTCCGTTCGAGAACATGAGTCCTGACAAGGACGGCGAATATTTCTCGGACGGCATCAGCGAAGACATCATCAACGCGCTGACCAAGATCCGCGGCTTACGTGTAGCCGGACGAATGTCGTCGTTCGCATTCAAAGGAATGAAGGTCGATCACGCTGTCATTCGCGAGAAGTTGAATGTCGAAACGGTTCTCGAGGGCAGTGTCCGGAAGGCGGGCAACCGTCTCCGCATTACTGCGGACCTGATAAAGAGCAGCGATGGATATCACCTTTGGTCCGAGCGATTTGACCGAGACCTGACAGATGTGTTCGTCGTTCAGGATGAGATAGCGACTGCGATTGCATCGAAGCTCAAGCTGAGCATGAGTCAGGGCGGTAAGATGGAAAAGCCTCCGACAAACAGTATCGAGGCGTATGAGTTCTATCTCAAAGGCCGCCCATCCTACTACATCCCGGGTCCGGCTATGAACTCGGCTCGGGCGTGCTTCGAGAGTGCAATCTCTATCGATGCGGGCTTTGCCCTTGCTCACGCGGCGCTGTCTGAAGCGCTGTCTCTTAGCGCGTACTACGGCATGGTGGAACCGGGGAAGATCATCCAGCGTGCGCACGTGGCGGCCTTGCGCGGCGTCGAGCTAGCTCCGGAATTAGCGGAGACAAACCATGCGCTTGCGTTGTGGATGACGTTTCACAGCGGTGATCGTGGCGCGGCGATTCGTCAGTGGCAGAAGGTTGCGTCGAGTACAGGTCTCGGGATCTACGTTCGGACGAGCTACGCTGTCTGGGGCCTCGGACTTCTGGGCGGGAAATGGGACGCAGCGATCGACGAGATAAGGGGCGCTATCGAGACGGATCCCCTCAGCGCGTTCGCGCATTCCATGCTTGCGATGATGAGCATGTTTGGCGGAAGAGCTGACAACGTTGTCGCGTATGCGCGGCGCGCGCTGGAGCTGGATCCGCCATCATTCTGGTCACACTTCACGTTGCAGCGCGCGCTTCACTGTGCCGGAATGCACGATGAAGCAGAAACGCAGGGCTTGTTTACCCTCGACATCTCAGGAAGGCATCCGTGGGTAATGGCCGAGCTCGCTGTGCATTATCGCGGCGTAGGGAAGATAGCGCTCGCTCGTGCGCTTTATGATGAGCTTGTAGTACGCGCGCGGCACGGTCACCTGCAGCCGTCGACGCTGGGATTGGCGGCGGTGGCTGCGGGCGATCTGGATGATGCGATTCAGCTCTGCCAAAAGGCGATAACGGAGCATGACGCGCACATACTTTGGGCGCTGTCTGAAACGTGGGACGGATGGCAGCCACTGTATTCCCATCCGAAGTGGAAGAATGTGAGGAAGGGGATTATGAGCTGGCGCCGTCAAGCAGCTGTCAAACCCGCTCTATTATAGTAGCCATTCCCTGGCCAACGCCGATGCACATCGTGCAGAGCGCGTACTGACCGCCGGTTTCGTTCAGCTCATGCGCGGCAGTGAGGAGGAGGCGTGCCCCGGACATCCCAAGGGGATGGCCAAGCGCGATGGCGCCGCCGTTTGGATTCACTCGTGTGTCGTTGTCGGAGACGCCGAGTTCGCGAAGACACGCGATCGATTGCGCAGCGAACGCTTCGTTCAGCTCGATGACGTTCATCTGGTCGAGTGTGAGTCCGGCACGCTCGAGCGCTTTGCGCGATGCGAGGACAGGACCGATTCCCATGATGCGCGGCTCGACGCCTGCGACTGCGGATGAGACAATGCGCGCCATGGGTTTCAGGCTCAGTCGTTCCACCGCCGCTTGGGATGCGATGAGAAGCGCGGCAGCGCCGTCATTGATGCCGGAAGAATTGCCAGCGGTTACAGTTCCTTTTCCATCGGTGCGAAACGCAGGCTTGAGTTTGGCGAGTATTTCCAGTGTTGTGTCCGGTCGAATGAACTCATCTTCCGCGAAAACCTTCGGCTCTTTGCCTTTTTTCTCAGCCGGAATGCTGACCGGTGCGATCTCGCGCTCGAATCGTCCTTTCGTTCTTGCGGCAGCTGCTTTCATCTGCGAGCCGAGTGCGAACGTGTCCTGATCCTCGCGCGAGATCCCGAACTGTTCAGCGACATTCTCGGCCGTCTGGCCCATGGAGTCGACGCCATACATGTCGCGCATTTTCTGATTTACAAAGCGCCATCCGATACTCGTGTCAAAGAGCTCAGCGTTTCTTGCGAATGGCTGCGTCGCTTTCGACAGTGCATAGGGAGCGCGCGTCATGTGCTCCACGCCGCCTGCGATGAAGAGGTCACCGTCGCCGAGTGATGCAGCTCGCGCGGCGTTGACGACGGCGTTCATTCCCGAGGCGCAGAGCCGGTTGACTGTCTCGCCGGGTACGGTCACCGGCAAACCAGCCAGAAGCAGCGCCATGCGGGCGACGTTGCGATTGTCTTCGCCCGCCTGGTTGGCGCAGCCGAGTAGGACGTCGGCGATCTGGTCAGGAGGGACGCTGGGGTTTCGCCGCATCAGCTCGGCGATTGTGTGCGCGGCGATGTCGTCGGCTCTTACCGGGGACAGTGAGCCCGTGAAGCTGCCGATCGGGGTGCGGATCCCGTCTACTATATACGAGTGATTTGCCACGGTTGAAAATCTAAGCGACGGGGGGCCGGGCGCGGAAAACGCCGTGCCCGGCGAGGGGTGATTTGACGAGCGCGATATCGATGAGGCTGCCCCCCCGGGAACATGTGAAGATCCCGGGATGCCCTCTCCGCTCATTCCCGCGTCCCACCTCGAGGGATTCTCAGAGCCTGGGCGGAAATACCGTCTGATGGAGCTGGTCCGCCGGCGCATGCGCGAACGCCGCTACAGCCCCTAGAACCGCGGAATCCTACGCGTCCTGGATTCGTCGGTTCATTCTATTCAGCGGACGCCGTCATCCGCGAGATCTGGATGAGGGAGATGTGCGAGGGTTTTTGTCTGATCTCGCGGCGATTCAGCGAGTTTCAGCATCGACCCAGAAGCAAGCGTCGGCAGCGATCAACTTTCTCTATTCAGGGGTGCTCCAGCGCCCACTCGGTCCGTTGGGCGACCTTGCTCCCGCCCGAATCACCAAGCGGCTCCCGGTCGTGCTGACGCCGATCGAGATCCGCTCGATTCTCGAGCGACTCCCTCAGCCCGATCGACTGGTGGTGTCTCTACTCTATGGTAGTGGACTACGGATTGTGGAGTGCGTCTCGTTGCGCATCAAGGATGTTGACATCGAGCGTCGCGAGATCACGGTTCGTGCGGGGAAGGGAGGGAAGGATCGACGGGTGCCGTTGGCGGAGTCAGCGCTGGTTGACGTGCGGCGAGCGATTCGTGCATCTGAAAAAGTGTGGCTCAATGACCGCCGCCGTGGCGTGCGCACGACTGGAATCGACGACGCGCTGGCTCGAAAACTTCCGGCGGCTGAGGGCGAGTGGGCGTGGTTTTATCTGTTTGCGGCGACTCGCACGTTTGTGGATCCCGGAGGAATTCGCAGGCGACATCATCTCCATGAAACGCAGGTGCAGCGGGCCGTGAAGAACGCGGGGCTTGATGCGCGGATAGGGAAGAGGGTCTCATGTCATGCGTTTCGTCATTCTTTTGCAACGCATTTGTTGGAGAGCGGGGCAGACATTCGAACAATTCAGGAGCTGCTGGGACACTCTGATGTTCGAACGACGATGATCTATACTCATGTGCTGAATCGTGGCGGATTGGGAGTGACGAGTCCAGCAGACCGGCTTTGATCGCTGTGCGACGGGATATTCTCTTTCGGCGGACCGTCACATGAATATTAGACGTCGTCGCGATTAGGCTGCGTAGCCTCGCAGTCTAATCTCACTGCGAATCCGGTCCTGGGTTTCTTAAGTTGCAGTTGCGGAGGGACTTAGCGTTCGCCCAAAATCCCGTTGTGAATTTAGACTGCAAGGCAATGTTGCTTTCCCTGCGCCTCGCTGCATAACATGACTGTCTAATTGGCGTTAGGCTGCGGAGCGAGTTCATCCTTGTCAGAATAACCAATGCCCTTCTCTGAACTAGAGCGCGCTCGGTTTACCAA
>JBDTNA010000145.1:0-7671 GCA_039933985.1 Gemmatimonadales bacterium
CACGCGCTTATCCGCTTCGGCGCCCTCCGCGAGCTTGTGAATCGCGATTCCTTCGCGGATTGCGGCGCCTACAGTCATCCGTGGATTCAGTGACGAAACAGGATCCTGGAAAATGATCTGCATCTCGCGCCGCACGGCGCGCATTTCGGCAGGACTCATCGAAAGCACATCGCGACCGGCGAACTTCACCTCGCCTGATGTCGGCTCGATCAGGCGAAGAATGGCTCGACCTGTAGTTGTCTTTCCGCATCCCGATTCACCGACGAGTGAAAGCGTCTCACCGGGTGCGATGTCGAACGACACATCGTGAACCGCACGCACCTCGCCGACCTTTCGGGCGAACACGCCCTTCGTGATCGGGAAAACCTTTCGAAGATTTTTGACTGACAGGAGCGGCTCGCTCAAAGCGCTGCCCCCACTTTCTCGACCAGTGGCAGGTGCGGCTGTGCGCGACGCTCCGGCTCGACCGCGAGATGACAGCGCGAGGTATGTCCTGCCGAAATCTCGTACAGTGGCGGATGCTCCGACTCGCAGCGCTCCCACGAATAAGAGCAGCGATCGCGGAACCGGCATCCCGATGGCCACGCCGTCGGCGGCGGCACCGTTCCCGGAATCACGTTGAGCCGCTCGCGCTCTTCGGACATCTGCGGCATCGCGTGCATCAGCCCTTCCGTGTAGGGATGATGGGCAGCGCTGAACAGCGTATCGACCGAAGCTTCCTCGACGATCTCGCCACCATACATCACGAGAACTCGGGTGGCGGTTTCTGCGATCACGCCAAGGTCATGCGTGATCATCAGGATCGAAGTTCCAAAACGTTCCTGCAAACCGGTGAGCAGCTCGAGTATCTGCGCCTGAATCGTGACGTCGAGCGCCGTCGTCGGCTCGTCAGCGATGATGAGCGCTGGATTCATGATCAGTGCCATCGCGATCAGCACGCGCTGTCGCATTCCTCCGGAGAGCTGATGCGGATACTGATTCGCGCGCTCTTCGGGAGAGGGAATTCCAGTGAGTGACAACATTTCAACTGCGCGCTTCCACGCATCGCGCCTCGAGCCGGAGCCGTGCACTCGCGCGACTTCAGCGACCTGGTCGCCGACGGTGAATACGGGATTGAGCGCGGACATCGGCTCCTGAAAAATCATCGCGATGCGATTGCCGCGTATCTCCCGCATACCGCCGTCATCGAGGGTCACGAGATCCTTGCCCTCGAACATGATGTGACTGCCTTCCTCGATGCGCCCCGGCTGCTGAATGAGACGGAGTATTGAAAGCGCTGTCACTGACTTGCCGCAGCCCGACTCGCCGACGATGCCGAGCATCTCGCCCGCGTTCACGACAAACGAAACTCCGTCCACCGAGCGAGCGATGCCCGACTCTGTATGGAACCAGGTTCTGAGATTTTCGATCGAGAGAAGTGGTTCAGTCATCCCGTTGCTTTTGTCGCGGCTCGAGCGCCCTGAGAAGCGCGTCGCCGAGAATTGTGAATGCCATCACCGTCAAAACGATTGCGAGGCCCGGAAACAACGAGAGCCACCACACGTTGCGAATGCTTGCCGCTCCATCCTGAATCATGCCTCCCCACGTCGGCGCCGGTGGATCCAGTCCGACACCGAGATACGAAAGACCAGCCTCCAAAACAATAACGTGACCGATTCCAAGCGTCGCTGCGACGACAACCGGAGTCAACGAGTTGGGCAATATGTGGCGAAAGAAAATTCGGCTTGGCGTCGCTCCCATCGCTCGCGCTGACATGACAAAATCCCGTGTCTTTAGCGCAAGAACCTGACCCCTCACGAGTCGTGCAACGCCGTACCAGCCGGTCACGCCGAGAATCAGGACGAACCTCTTCACGCTTGCATCCGGCCACGCGGCAAAGATCGCGATCAGAATGAGCAGCCTGGGAATCGAGAGCAGCGCATCGAGCACGCGGTCAAGCAGGGAGCGCAGAATTCCAGTCGAGTATCCAGCGGCCGCCCCATAGGCAGTTCCGAGGGTCACGCTGACTAGCGTTGCGAAAACGGCAATGCTGAGCGAAATGCGGCCGCCATAAAGCAAACGGCTGAGTACATCCCGGCTCGATTGATCGGTCCCCATGAAGTGGTCAATCGAAGGCGGCAAGTTGATGAGCTTGACGATCTCGGGCATCGCCAGCGGATCCATCGGAATCATCAGTGGCACAATGAAGCAGCCTGCTGCGATGGTGACGAGGAGTGCTGCCGCAGATAGACTCGCAGGGTCGGTCGTCCACCACCGGCGTCCGGCGCGCCCCGCAGTCGAGACGATCAGCGGAGTATCAGAGTTCATCGCGTAGCCGCGGATCGAACTGCCGGTACAACACGTCCGCGAGAATGCTGCCCGCAACCACGAAGGCGCTTCCGAATATCACTGAGCCCGTCAGCAGCGGGTAATCGTTCGCGCGAATCGAGTTGACGATCAGGAGGCCCATTCCCGGCCAGCCAAAAACCTTCTCCACAAAAACGGCACCCGTGAGCAGGGCCGGAAAGGCGACTCCAATTAGAGTGATGATCGGAAGCAACGCATTGCGAAGAGCGTGACGATTGATCACGACCCGCTCCGCAACTCCCTTCGCTCGCGCCGTAGTGATGAATTCCGATGGCAGGACGTCGAGCAGCGCCGCCTTTTGATGGCGGGCGATGATTGGGAAATACAGAAGTGTGAGAGTCAGCGCAGGCAGAACGAGATGCCGCAGCCGATCGACTACCTGCTCGATCGGACTCATATAGTTGTACTCGACTGCCGAGTAGGCCCCGCCGATCGGGAGATGCAGCCAGTATGTAAGTCCTGTAAGAATCAGCAGCGCAAGCCAGAAGTCGGGAACTGAAAAGAAAAGCAGTGATAACCCGCCGAGAATTCTGTCGATGCGCCGACCGAGATTTCTGACCTGCGCCAGCGCGGTGCCGATTCCCAGCGAGAAACCTCCGACGAGGCCGGTTATCATCAGCAGGAGCGTATTCGGCAGCGCATCGAACAGCTCGTCCCTGACCGGGCGCTGCTTCGAGATGGAGAAACCAAAGTCTCCGCGAAGCACGCTCGTTACGTATCGAAAGTATTGCTCGACGAGCGGACGATCGAGTCCGTACAGGTGCCGCCAGCGCTCGCGCACTGCTTCGCTGATGCGCGCATCATCCATCCAGGCGCTGAAAGAATCTCCAGGCGCGGAGTGGATGAGAAAAAAAACGATTGTCGCGACGAGTGCGACGACGATCAATCCCTGCGCGATGCGACGGGCAAGGAATGCCGCCACTCGCTATCTGACCGGAGCGGCGCGGTCCCGGGCGATTCTCTTCCTGGGCGGAATCGACCAGTCAGCGACGTTGGCCCACCATGCGTCGGGCCTCATCTCCGTGGTGTTCAACCGCTTGTGAATGCCGATGATGACGCGCGGCTCTGCCAGCCAGATCGCGGGCGCGTCATCGATGATGGTTTGATAGGCCTTCGTGAAGTGCGCGCGTCGGTCTTCGAGATTCCCTGCTTCGAGCGCACTGTCAACGTGCGCATCGAAGACGGCGTTCTCGTACGATCCGTAGTTGCTTCCGCTCTTCGCGCGCGACCCGGCAGTGCCCCACGTCTGGCGGATTCCTCCAGGGCTCGGCTCGACATGCCAGCCGCCCAGCACCGCGTCGAAGTCGCGCTTTGTCTCACGATCGATGAACGCGGCGAAATCCAGCAGGTCGATGTTGACCTTCACGCCGAGCTTCTTCAGCTGATCCTGAATTGTGATAGCCATCGCGCCGCGCGTCTTGCTCGGCCCCGGCACACCAAGGTTGAACTCGAGCCGCCTTCCGTTTCTCTCACGGATACCGTCGCCATCACTGTCCTTCCATCCGAGAGAATCGAGTGCGCGCTTCGCGGCCTCGGGAGAGTAGGCGATCTGCCGGAGACTCGGGTCCGTCGTGGGGTACGCGCGCACCGTCGGTCCAACAGCGACATTCGCGAGCGAGTCGTACGCGTTTCTCACGATTCCCGGACGGTCGAGGCCGGCGGTCAGCGCTCGCCTCAACGCAGGATCGCCGAAAATCGGATGAGCAACGCCCTTCCGCTTTGGGTCCTTCAGGTTGAATTGCAGGAAATTGTAGTCGAGTCCTCCACCCAGCACCGCTCGGAGCGAAGTGTCTTTCGCGACATCGGCAAGCTTCGCTGCGGGAATCTGCTCGAGCACATCTGCTTCGCCGCCGGTAAGCCGAGCCAGCGCTGTGTTGAAATCGGGCGCGATGGTCATGATGACTCGATCGAGCTGCGGCCGCGTTCGGTAATTCGCGTTGTCGGCGACAAGCTCGATCGCCTGGCCGGCATTCCATCTTTCAAACCTGAATCGTCCCGATCCGACCGGCGTGCGAGCCTGAGACGATGCGCGGAGCGCGTTGCCTTTCAGATCCCTGAGCAGGTGCTCGGGAAGAATCGACATTGCGTTGACGGCATCGTAGAACTGCATCGGCGATTTTTCGCCGAACCAGAACACCGCGGTGTGCGCGTCGGGCGTCGTGACGGAGTCGATGCTCGCTACGGCGGACGCGAAAGGAGAGCCTGTTGTCGAGTCGGAGTAGAGCCGCCAGGTGAAGCGCACATCTTCCGCGGTTACCGGTTGGCCGTCGTGCCACTTCGCCGCCGAATCGAGATGAAAGGCGATTGACAGCGAGTCACCCGACCACGTCCAGCTCTTTGCCAGTCGCGGCTTGAATCCCCGGTCGCCTACAGTGTTCAGAGAGTCGCCGATCTCGGCGAGACGATCGTAGACTAGATCTCCTATGATCTGTCCAGTCGTGGTCTGCGCGAGCACGGGCAGCAACGTCTCGGGGTCGCCGCCGACGGAGATGACGAGCGTTCCTCCCGTAGGTGTCGCACTCGGGTTTGGCGCGTCGCCGGTGCAGGCGACGATCGCCAGCGTCAGGAATAGAGATGAAAGGCGCTTCACTGGCGCACAAAGTTGTGTCGTTATCGTCTCCACGTCCACAGTTCGTTCGCGTAGTGCTCGAGATGGCCGCGCACGCGATCACTGACGTCGGCCTCGTCGAGCTGTGTCGCATCGGGATCTTCGAGTGCGCGAACGCCGTCGAAAAGTGCACGAGCGACTTCCTGAATCGACGGCTTTCGCCCGAGGATCTCGTGGAGCGTTGCTGCCTGAGGGGTGTTCATTTCCGCCGCTGCATGTTGAAGCAGCTCCTTGATGACGGGCTGGTCATCCTCGATCAGAATCGAGCCGTGTTGAAGGAGTGCGCCGTTTTCTCGAACCTGCGCGCTGCCCACGAGCTTGCCACCGCCGCTCACGAGCTCGCCTTCGACCGGCGCAGCAAAGCAGGGAAGATCGCCCGGCTGTGGAGTTCGGTCCGCCGCATTTGCTTCGCTCGCATGCACGCCGAGACGCTCGAGGCCATTCAATAGAATGCGATTGATGCGCTCGTATGACTCGCTGAGCGGCTCATCGTCTGGCAGAGGCGCTGTCACGCTGTAGGTGACTTCGTGAAAGTGAAGAAGAGCGCGACCGCCGGTCGGGCGTCGCACGACATCTATGCCGCGGCGCCGAATCTCTTGCAGATCGTAGCGGTCTTTCGCCGTTTGATTTCGGCCGAGTGTAAGCGTCGGGACGGCCCAGCTGTAGACGCTGAAAACGCTCTCATTAGTCTCGCGAGCCCTTTCCATCAGCGCGGTATCCCGGGCCATGTTTTCGGCGCCGGAGCGCGCCGGCGCGAGCATCAGCCGCCATCCCTGGAAAGTACGCGCCTCTGTCATGCCATGTTAAATTGACACCACTATGGCGACCACAATCAAGCACGACGAGACAGCTCTTGCTCTGCCCGAATCATTCGTGCCGAGGCACATCGGACCGGGCCCGGCTGATATAGATAAAATGGTGGCGGCGATCGGTTTCAAGTCGCTCGACGACCTCATCGATGCGACAATCCCGGAGAAAATCCGGTTTCGCGGCGACATGGGCCTTCCAGGGGGGCGGGCCGAGCATGAAGTGCTTGCCGAGTTCCGGGCGATGGCCGCGAGGAACAAGGTGTATCGGTCGTTCATCGGAATGGGCTACTCCGACTGTGTCACTCCTCCCGTAATTCAGCGGAACGTGATCGAGAACCCGGCGTGGTACACGGCGTACACTCCGTACCAGGCCGAGATCGCGCAGGGCCGACTCGAAGCGCTTCTGAATTTCCAGACGTTGGTGATGGATTTGACAGCGATGCAGATCGCCAACGCATCGTTGCTCGACGAAGCGACTGCCGCCGCCGAAGCGATGACCATGAGTTACGGCATTCGCGGAAAAGAGGACAAGGAAGTCTTCTTCGTGTCCGACGCATGTCATCCGCAGACGATCGACGTGGTGCAGACGCGCGCATCGGTACGTGGAATCACCGTTCGCGTCGGCGATCATCGGACTGCCGAGATCGGAGACGACGTTTTTGGTGTTCTGCTGCAGTATCCGACGACCGACGGTGCTGTCGTCGACTATCGCGAGCTTTGCGAGCGTGCGCATGCCGCCGGAGCGCTCGTCACCGTTGCGACAGACCTTCTTTCTCTGACGCTTCTCGTTCCGCCCGGTGAATGGGGTGCGGACATCGTTGTCGGCAACTCGCAGCGTATGGGAGTACCGCTCGGATACGGTGGACCGCACGCTGCGTTTTTCGCGACGCGGGATGAGTTCAAGCGACAGCTACCAGGCCGAATTATTGGAATCTCTCGCGACGCCGACGGAAGACCGGCGCTTCGGATGGCGCTTCAAACGCGCGAGCAGCACATCCGGCGTGAGAAGGCGACGAGCAATGTCTGCACTGCGCAGGTTTTGCTTGCGGTTGTTGCGAGTATGTACGCCGTGTATCACGGGCCTGCGGGCCTGACGCGGATAGCATCGAGAATTCACCAGTTTACCACCGTGCTTGCGGAAGGACTGAAGAAGCTCGGCTTCGACATCGCCCACGACGAATATTTCGATACCATTCGCGTCGAGCTCGGCGCGAAGAACGCAACCGAGGTAGTGGCCGCTGCCGAACAGCGCCGCATCAATATCCGCTCGATATCGAACAATGCAGTTTGCATCGCGCTCGACGAGACGGTTTCGGAAGAGGACTTGACCAATCTGCTTGCGGCATTCGGCGGGGATGAGCAGATCACCCCCGCGACGATCGCTGCGCATGCGGATTCACGATACGATGAGCGCTTCAAGCGCACGACGCCGTTCATGCAGCACGAGGTGTTCAACACTCATAGATCCGAGACCGAGATTCTACGCTACATGCACAAGCTCGAATCGAAGGATCTGTCGCTCGTGCATTCGATGATCCCACTCGGCTCATGCACGATGAAGCTCAATGCGACCGCGGAGATGATGCCGGTCACGTGGCCGGGTTTCTCGAAGATTCACCCGTTCGCGCCGCTCGGTCAGACTGATGGCTATCAGCAGCTCTTCCGTGATCTCGAGAGCGCGCTTGCCGCCATCACCGGATTCGCGGCTGTATCGATTCAACCGAACGCCGGCTCGCAGGGAGAATACGCCGGCCTGCTTGCGATTCACGCGTATCATGCGTCGCGTGGCGAGAATCACCGCGACGTCTGTCTTACGCCGCAGTCCGCGCACGGCACCAATCCGGCAAGCGCAGTGATGGCGGGGATGAAGGTGGTCGTCGTGAAGACTGACCCAAGCGGCAACATCGA
>JBDTNA010000146.1:0-7631 GCA_039933985.1 Gemmatimonadales bacterium
GTATTCCTGGAGCTGCGTACCTCCACCCTGCTCGAGAAACTTCGAATAAACCACCTTATCGCCGTGCGGATGCCATTGAGGCGAGAGCGAAAGCCCGCTTCTCGTGATCGCATGATCGTTGAAGCCGTCGCTGTCGACGACACGAATCAAGCCGCTATGAACGTACGCAACGCGAGTCGACGCGATTCCGGTTTTGCCGGTAATCCATCGCTCGACCTCGTCGCTGATTCTGTGAAGCCCCATCCGTTCTGAATCGACAGCCGCAACGCGCGCGAGTGTGTCCTGCCTCGCCAGACGGGACGCATTGCGTCCGATCGACGACGAAACCGAGTCTCGCCTGTCGTCTTCCCATCGCGTGATGTTGCGCCGCAGGTACGCTGTCGCAGCCGAGTCGCGACGCAATGAATCCCGCACGACGAAACGCCGCTCGCGTGTGTCTTTTGTAATTCGCGGCCGGCGCATTATGTCCGCTCGCACCTTGAGTGTGCGATATACGGAATCTCGCAGCGATTTCTCTCTTGCTGTCGTTGCAACCGTGACTGAATCGAGAAGTCGTGCATCGCGATTCGGAGGCGCCGTCGACAGCCTGAATTCTCTTGAATCGAGCCGGCGTGCAGCGCTGACGTCATACAGCGTGACGGTGATGCCGTTTGCAGTTCGCTTTGGCTCGACGATCGCTGCGACACCGAGGTTGGCGAACAGCGAATAGTTGTATGGCTGGCCGGCCGCCGGAGTCATCCCCATCAACGTCATGTCGTCGAGAACCAGCGGTGCCACCCGATCGCTGAAGTCGAAATCGCGCTGAATGATCGCGCGTACCGAATCACCCGGAGTCGAATCGACCGGCATCACGACGACCTTCGGCGTAGTCCCGCGAGGATAGCTAAGTCCGAGTCGAACGCCCGGCCGGGTTGTGGTCGTGTCCTGACCACAGGCGCGAGTGCTTACAGCCGCGGCGATGATGGCGACAAATGCCGCGACGGTGAGATAGCGTGGGTTCATCTGATGATACGGGGATCGAAGCTGAAGACTACAGGAAGCGCGTCGTCGTGAAAACCTTCAGGGAGCGGACCGAATTGAGTCGCGGCCGCTTCGACAGCGCCCTGCGCTTCAAGATCGAATGCATACGATCCCGAGCGTGTTACGAATCCGATTCCGATTACTGAGCCATCGCGGCGAATAACGAATCTAACCTCGGCGCGCCGACTGGAATTCGCATCGGCAGGATTGAATCGAAGGGCGATCTGGCGAACGATGTTGTTCAGATACCCGGGGAATGGAAAATCGATTCCCTCTGTCTGCACCGTCGCAACGTCGGTTCCCTTTCCGCCAATCGGACCACCACCAGCGCGGGGAGCGGGTGTTGGCTTGACCGCTTCTGCCGGACGCTCGGTCGGAGTCGAGCGCGCAGCCGCTTTCTTTGGCGTGACTTTCGTCAACGGCACTGCGGGTTCTTTGGTTTTAGCGGGCTCGGGCGGTGTGACTGGCGGAGCAACAGCAGCCGGTTTAGGTGGCTCTGGCTGCACGGTTCCGATCGCGCGAGGCCCCGGCGGCGCCGCGACGATGTTGACCCTGTAGATCGGCGGCAGAACTTCTGGCGGCGGTTTGCGAAAGCTGAGGATCGCGAGAGCGACCATCGTTAGATGAAGCGCGAGCGAGATTCCCGCAGGTCCCTTGAGACGCGCGTTGAGCTCGCCGGTCATCTATCTCTCCGGCTCCGGATCGAGAACCATTCCGACGTCCGGAGAGCCGCTGTTTCTCATCACTGCCAGAACTCTTACCACTGACCCATAGGGCACCCCGGCATCGGCGCGCAGGTACACGCCGTCGCGACCGCGATTTGCCGCCAGAGTCTTGAATGACGCGCGGAACTCGGCAAACGTGAGCGTCGTTTCGTCGACGTGAATTCCGCCATTACGATCGACTGTCACGACGAGCCCGCTCTTCGGCTCGAGCGGTCTCGCCTCCGCCTTCGGAAGGTTGATGTCGATCCCTCCCTGCATGATCGGCGCGGTGATCATGAAGATCACCATCAGCAGCATCATGACGTCGATCAGACTGACGACGTTGATTTCTGCGTTGAGCTGCATGCGCTCTCTGCGTCTTCTCACCTAGATTCGACCCTCGCGAACCATGAGTGCGACAAGCTCCGATCCGAAGCCATCGAGCTCTCCGTCGAAGCGGTTCAGCCGGTGTGCGAAAATGTTGTACCCGAACACCGCCGGAATGGCCACGCTGAGTGCCGCAGCGGTTGCGATGAGTGCCTCGGCAACGCCCGGCGCGACCGCGCCGATGTTTCCCGATCCCTTAGTTGCAATACCGATAAACGCTTCGATGATGCCAAGCACGGTGCCGAGGAGTCCAATCAAGGGACTGACAGATCCTATGGTAGCGAGCGTCGGCACAAACCGGCCGAGCTGATCGCGAACGGCCCCGCTTTCTGAGTCGAGCACTTGCCGCAGCGCTTCAACCTGTGAAGCGCTCATCCGTGCGCGACGTTCGTCTGTCGCCGCGAGTGCTGGCTGAGTTTCCGTGATGAACCGCGCTGCGCGAGTCATCACGCCCTTGTGCGGACACGGAGGCGCGCGATCAGAAATTTCCTCAGCTTCATCAAGCGTGTGCGCTCGCTCGAACGAGCTCATGAACTCACGCCCGTTGCGCTCTGCCCGCCTGAACTCGACCCACTTCGCGATCATGATCGTCCAGCTCATCAGTGACAGAACAGCAAGAACACCGAGCACGAACTTCGTTGCCCCGCTCGACGCCGTCACGAGCTCCAGTGGAGTCGACGGAATCGCCGAGCCTACCTGGAGCAGGAAGTGAGTCATCATGCTGACTTGACCGCATTCTGTGACTCGGCCCAGGCGAGGGTTTTAGAGAGGCCTTCCGCGAGGGAAACTTTCGGCTCCCATCCGAGAATGGACCGTGCCTTGTTCGCGTCGAGAAAGCTTTCCTGCTGCTCTCCAGGGCGCCTGGGTGCAAACTCGACATCGGTCCTGGCGTTCGCCGCATCCTGAAGAAGGCGAACGAGATCGACAACTGATGTCCCAACCCCCGTTCCGACGTTGAACGCGCGTGCATCGACTCTTTCCGCATCGGGAATAGGAAGCGTCGCGCCGAGAAAGACAGCATTGGCGACATCGCCGACGTAGACGTAATCGCGGGTCTGAAGTCCGTCGCCGTAAACTGTCAGCGGCTTTCCATGAAGGACTCGCGTGCAGAAAATCGCGACAACGCCCGCCTCGCCGTGTGGATCCTGACGAGGACCATACACGTTGCCGAAACGCATTGCGACATGCTCGATGCCGTGAAGGCGCCCGTAGTACGCGAGATAGTATTCGGCGGCGAGCTTCGAGATCGCGTACGGCGACTCCGGGTCCTTCGCAAAAGTCTCGACGTTCGGCGGTGTGTTGAAATCGCCGTAGATCGCTCCACCGGTCGACGTGAATGCGACGCGCGTACGATATCCGCTCCGTTTGATCGCTTCGAGAAGATTCAGCGTGCCGATGATGTTCGTGCCAGCGTCGAACAATGGATCGGCTACACTCTTTCTCACGTCCATCTGCGCTGCGAGATGCACGAGCACGTCAAACGCGCCGTCGCGCACGACGCGCGCCGCGTCAGGCGATGCTACGCTCACCCGATGAAACACCGCCCTATCAGGGACATTGGAGCGCTTTCCCGATGAAAGGTCATCGATGATCTCGACGTCGTATCCTTTGTCGAGGAAGAGATCGGCAACGTGAGAGCCGATGAATCCCGCTCCTCCGGTAACCAGGGCACGAGGGCTCATGATTCCCGCTCCGTGTCAGCACCGATCGTTTGCCCGTCTCGCTCGAGCGCGAACAGATAGCGTGCAGCGTCAACCACTCCCAACCCCCTGCCGTTTGCCGCCGCCGCGCGCAATCGCACGCTCGGCTCGTGAAGAAACTTGTTCATGAGAGAACGAGAAAAGATTTCGATTCCTTCTGCCTGCTCTTTCGACAATCCGCCAATTCGTCGCAGCGCCGCCGACAGCTCATCAGAGCGCACCCGGTCCATCTGTGCACGGAACTCGGTCACGACAGGCACCGCAGCAAGTCCCGCAAGCCATTGCCAGTACTTCTCGACTTCGTCAGCGATTATCCGCTCCGCAGCCGGTATGTTTTCCTGCCTCTTGTCGAGATTCGCCGCTGCTGCGGCGCGAAGATCGTCGAGGTCGTATAGAAAGACATTCTCCAGCTCCCCAACGTTTGCTTCCACGTCACGAGGCAACGCTATATCGAGGATGCACAAAGGCCTGTCGCGACGCCGAGCGATGGCCGGCGCGACGTGATCGATGCTGACAACCGGGCGCGGCGACGCGGTCGAGCAAACCAGCACGTCCACCGTGTGCAGACTCGCCCAGCACTCGTCATAGTGCATCGCGGCCGCACCGTGTTGACGCGCAAGCGACTCGGCCCGCTCGAAGGTGCGATTCGCGACGATAGCGACGCGAACTCCTTCCTTCAGAAGGCAATCGAGAGCGATCTCGGCGACATCGCCGGCGCCAAGCACCATCGCTTTTCTGCCGGCCAGCGATCCGAAGATTTTCTTCGCAAGCTGTACCGCGGACGAGCTGACAGAACCGGCTCCGCGGCCAATTCCAGTCTCCTCACGCGCACGCGATCCGACGAGCTGGGCGTATTGGAAAAGTCGATTCAACGCCGCGCCTGACGCTTCTCGTGATTCCTCCCACGCATCGCGCACCTGTCCCTGGATCTGCGACTCGCCAAGAATCATCGAATCGAGACCCGACGCAACACGAAAAAGGTGAGCGACGGCTTCGCGATCGTGCCGGATGTAGAGATAGCGCGCTACGTCTTCACCAAGGCGCGCACTGAACATTTCACGCGTCAACTTGAGCGATTCGCCGTCGGGGTCGACGAGATACACTTCAGTGCGATTGCACGTCGAGATTAAAACGGCTTCGCTGGCGGACGCACGGCGCAGCGCACGGAGCGTCGGGACGCGCTCGGATTTCGAGAACGCGAGCTTCTCCCGAATCTCGATCGGGGCCGTGCGGTGATTGACTCCGACGAGAATCAGCGACACTACTCGGTGTCCTTTTTCATCGTGCCACTCTCGACGCGATCGCAAAAATCTTCGCCGATCAGAGCCGTATGCTCGTCGGTCCATTCCGTAGTTCCGCCGTCGTCCAGTGTCTTTGCCCGGATTTCGGCTAGCGCGGTAAGCACATCACCGTACCGTGAATCGAAGCGCTCCGCGATCTCGTCACGAATCCGGATCGCCATCCCCGGGACGCCGCCGGCACTCACACCGATCGCGAGCGAGCCGGCCCGATGAATCGACATCGACGTGTAGTTGCCCGCCTTGGGATCTCCAGCAACGACAACGAGCCGATGGAGCGAGCGCGCATCGTCCGCGACCCGCTGATCGGCGGATGTACCCGTCGCTGCAACGACAATCTCGGCATCAGCGATGTCGGCGACTCCCGCATACTCGCGCAGCTCCACTGATATCCGCTCGCTCGACGCCGCCGCCGCGCTGAGCTCGGCGGTCGCGTCAGGCGAGATTACTCGCACAGTTGCGCCCGCATCATGGAACGCCAGCGCTTTCCGTGCGCCGACGCGACCGCAGCCAACGATGACGACGTTGATCTTCTCGCCGATCAGCGCGATGGGAAACGCGGTCAGAGGAACTGTCCCCGGTCCAGCGACGCGGCCCGGAAAACAACGTAGAGCGCCAGCACGCTGACGAATGTCACCGTCGATACGATTGCCGCTCGACGAGCCTGCAGCCCGTGAAGCATTCGGCCGAGCGCGAGCGCACCGATGCATACCCATGCGCCGAGACCCCAGACAAGCTGCGGAAGGACTAGCGTCCGGTACGCAATCGAGTATGCGCCCGCGAGAGCGAGTCCGGTCGTGAGTCCGAGAAATCCGACTATCGACGCGTAGTGATTGACGCGGTCGAGCGTATCCAGCGGTGGGAAGAATCTGAAAATCGCGCCGAAGCTGGCCGACTTCAGCTCACGTCGCGCGAGCAGGTACATCGTTCCGGCAGCAGCCGCCGTCGCATAAGCGGCCATTCCGACAAAACTCAGAACGATGTGCATCACGAGCCACACCGCTCTCGTGCCCTGAGGGTCGAGCAGGGGCTGAAAGCCGGAGAGATTGGCGATCGTGGTGACCAGCGCGGCGAGTGGCGCGGCAAACAATGTGAGACTGACCTCGCGAGCGAACGCTTCGACAAGAAGCAGCGCAACTGCCAGCACGAATGCCGCGAAGCTCAGCGCCGGGCCGAGACCTGTGAGCGATCCAGAGCCGCTCTGGCGTGCGAACGCCAACAAGGCAACCGCGTGTGACGACAGGCCGATGGCAAGCGCGGCAATAACGCCGTTCACCGGCGCGCTCACGCGGCGGGCAAAAGGCAGCGCCGCGAGTGCCGCTGCGGCGATATAGCAGGAGATTGCGACGAAGTGGGCGATCACGATCATGATCGCCTGTAATTTAATCCCGGGCTATCGCCCGGGCACGGATTTTCTCCTCTGATGTCACTCGGAAAATCAGGGCGCGCGGGCGCTCAATCGGGCCAGCATGCCCATGCGAATCTTCGGCTGTTCATGATCGACGATGATCGCGGTCACGCCGTACGGAGTGACACGCACAACTTCGGCGACTGCGGCCGGCACCGGCGGCGCCGGATATCGCGGATCGATCGTGTCGTCGATCAGCGTGAACTGATCACCGACGCGCACGCCATTCGCCGACTTCACGCTGAGAATCACATAGTTCTGAAGCGACGGAAGAACGGTCTCATTCGCGACGTAGATGACCTTCTCCGCCGGACCGGCCGCAACCCGGGTCGGAGCTCCTGCGGTTGGCTGAAGATCGTTCAGCGCCATAACTCGCTGGTCGAGACGAATCTCGGCGAACTGCTTCTGGACTCTGACGAGCGCCGGCTGACCGGGAGTCATCGATTCGATGCGAACGATTCCCGTCGGGATCACCACCTGGCCGACATCGCTGATCTCGTCTCCCAGGCGGTACGTCAGCAGCACATCGCCAACTCTGGCCGAGCTCGACGCGGGGAGGTCAACGAAAATCCGATCCTTCAGCTGGAAGCGACGATCGCCTGCGGGCGTTTCGATACCGGGACGATCGTAGGCTCCGGACAATCTTCCGGATCCCTTCGGTCCGCCGATGCGGTCACCGAACGGGGCCGCTTCGATCTCCCCCCACGGAACTCCCGACTGTGAGACACGGCCGAGTACTTCGCCGTTCGAGCCGATGCGGTCAGGCATCATGCCCAACGCCTGCGCCGAGAAGACGGTGCGATCGGACGGAACGGCCGGCTTTGTTGCAATGCGGGCGAGCACTTCAGGCTTCACTTCGCTTGCGGGAATGCGAATCGTCTCGCCGGGGTAGATCCAGTGCGGATTCTCGACGATGTCGGTGTTGCGCTCGAAGACGTCGGGCCAGCGGAACGGGTCCTTCAGGTATTCCTTTGCAAGATCCCACAGAGTGTCGCCTTTCTTGACGAGGTGCGTGACTTCGTTGGGGCCTGCGGAGACCGATGTCAGGGTCGGGGTCGGCTTCTCGCCATTGTCGTCCGACCCGTCGGCCCGCACGGCCTTCTTTTTCGGCTCG
>JBDTNA010000147.1:0-7625 GCA_039933985.1 Gemmatimonadales bacterium
GAGCGTGACGAAGGATCGGCCGCGAAGTGACTTCAAGCCGTTGCTTCGTCTGACCGCGCTGGAACGGGCAGAGGCGTGGCGGACGCTGAACCGACTTGGCATCACCGCCGGTGACACAATTGTCGGCATTCACGGCGGAGCGAGCGACGCGCGGCGCATGTGGCCCTTGTCGAGCTATTTGTCCGTCGCGCGATCGCTCGATAACAAATACAGGACGAAGACGCTGCTGTTTCTCGAGCCGGATGCAGAAGCACCTGACAATTTCGACGGCGCGAGCGTGCGCACGTCACTTCGCGAGATGATGGCGCTGTTCACGTGCTGCACGATTCTCATGTGCAACGACAGCGGACCGATGCACATTGCCGATGCGCTCGACGTTCCGGTTGTCGCGGTGTTTCTCACCGGCAATCCCGTCTGGCACAGACCGTATCGTCCGAATCAGGAAGTTGTCGGCGAGGGCACAGGGCATGACTTCCTCGTTGCACCAACTGAGGATGGCGTCCTTGCCGCAGCCGAACGACAGCTTTCGCGGCGGGCCGTGCAGCCATCGAAAGGTGTGATCTCGGAGCAGGCACGCGCATGAAGCGACGAGGCTCGATCGCGCGCAATTCTGCTTTCAATCTCGTTGGATACATCGTGCCGATGGCCGTCGGACTTCTCACCGTCCCGATCATCACCCGCGAGCTTGGGCCCGCGCGATTCGGTTTGCTGTCGCTCGCGCTCGCGATCCTCGAGTACTCCAACCTGTTCGACCTCGGGCTTGGCGCGGCAACGACGCGACAGGTATCGGCATCGCTTGCGACGAAGGATTCGAACGTATCGGACGTAATCGGCAGCTCGATTGCGAGCCAGGTGATGCTCGGACTGGTCGGGTCGATTGTGCTCGTGCTCATTTCTCCGTTGCTGGTTCATCGCGTATTCGTGATTCCTCCGGATCTGGAGCGCGAGGCACTGAGCGTGTTTCGCGTTCTCGCGATGATGATTCCGCCAACTGTCGTTCTCGTCAGTCTGCGCGGGATTCTCGAAGCAGCTCAGCGATTTGACCTCAGCAACGGAATAAGAATTCCGAGCAGTGTCGCAACATTCCTGATTCCCGCCGTCGGTGCGGCGAGAGGATTCAGCCTTCCGACGATCGTCCTCATGCTTCTTTTGACGCGCATCATGATCTGCGTCGTGATGGGGATTGCGGTGAGCCAGGCAGTTCCGGGACTCAAGTGGCGGCTCAAGATGGACTGGGTGACGATGCGGCCGCTGTTCGTGTTCGGCGGATGGATGTCGATCTCCAACAGTGTCAGCCCGATGCTGATCTATCTCGACCGCTTCATGCTCGGCGGACTCATCGGCGTTTCCGCGGTTGGCTATTACACCGCGCCATTCGACGGCGTCATGCGTCTGCTGATCATTCCGGCGAGTCTGATGGGAGCGGTCTATCCGTCAATCAGCGCTCTCGCCGCAACGGGAAATCACGAGGCGATCCATCGGGTCTATGCAGAAGCGCTGAGAAAAACCATTGTGCTGCTTGTGCTGCCGGTACTGGCACTCGCGATATTCGGCCCCTGGCTTCTTCGATTGTGGCTCGGCGAGGCGTTCGCTACTCAGGGAGCAACGGCGATCCGGATTCTCGCGTTCGGTGTGTTCCTGAACGCTGCCGCGCACGTGCCATCGGGATTCATCACCGCGCTCGGCCGCCCCGACATCAAGGCGAAGCTTCATCTCGGCGAGCTCGTTTTTCATGTGCCGCTGGCGTATTTCCTGATTACTCATTTCGGCCTCGCCGGTGCCGCGCTCGCGTGGACCACGCGCGTTGGAATCGATGCCGGACTTCTGTTCATCGCGTCGAAACGAGTGCTGCGTGACTTCAAGCCGTCCGAAGCGATTCCGGTGGAGGTTGTTCGGGCCCTCGATCCCGAGCCGTGCTGACGTCACCCGGGCTCGACGCGCCTGCGGAACGGGGCCGGCTTGTAAGAACCGTTTCATTCGTCAAGCCGTATGTCGTCGGACTCGTGGGGTCGATCGCGCTCTTTCTTGGCGGATGGGCGACGTGGAAGGGAAGGGCGATCATCGTCGAGCTGTGTCGGCATTTCGGATACGACTACATCACTCGCGAATCGCCGGCGCTGCCTCGCGTATCGGTTGATTCGGTGAGTCCGGATTCGACCCGAATCGCGATTGCCGCAGTGCAGTCCGTTGACGGCAACGTGACGGACCGCGAGCTGGTGACGATTTCACGGCTTGTCGTGGCTCGAGGGGCGAAAACCATCTTCGAGTTTGGGACATTTGACGGAAGGACGACGCTGAATCTGGCGATCAATGCGGGATCGGATGCGCGAGTCTTCACGCTCGACCTTCCAGCGGAGAGTACATCGAGCACGTCAGCGCCGCTGCATCCGCATGAGACCCGCTACGCCGAGAAGCCGGTGTCGGGTGCGCGCTATCGTGGGACGGAAGTAGAGAGCGCTATCACCCAGCTTTACGGTGATTCAGGCACGTTCGACTTCGCTCCGTATCGCGGCTCAGTCGATTTTGTTTTCGTGGATGGTTCGCACGCATACCGATACGTCGTCAACGACTCGCTTCGCGCGATGGAGATGCTGAAGCCGGGTGGGGCGGTTGTGTGGCACGACTACGGTCGTTGGGATGATGTCACTCGTGCGCTCAACGACCTTCGCCGAACGCGCCCCGAGTTTGCTGGCCTCGCCTGGGTGGAAGGAACTACTCTGGCGGTGCTTCAGCGGTAGCCGACTTCTCAAGGTTTTCAAGGGGTTCAAGGGGTCAGAGTTCTTGAGTTGCGACTCCGGAATTTCAAGGGGTCAGAGCACTTGAACGAGCAATGCGTTCCGCGAGTCATCAAATTTCAAACGACTCTGACCCCTTGAAAGGACGGCTAAAAGGACGCAACCACGCGTGTAACGATTTCACCCACCGGCAGATCCCGAGCGATCGCGGCGATCTCAACATCCGACAGGTATTCCCCGGGCGGCGCGATGTCGGTCTCTGTCTCGCAGTAGGCGCCTGCTTCGGATTGAGAGTGACTCATGTTGCGCGCAAAGAAAACAGGAATCCCCGCCGCATTGCCGAGGTGCCGGGGGCCTGAGTCCAGCGAGAGCAACAGCGCGCATCTCCTGAGAAACGCCGCGAGCGCCGGGACTGTGAGCTCTCCCGCAATGACGACCGCATCGTTTCCGAAACGCTGCGCCGCGGTGGTGAGTACATCACCATCTCCGGCAGCGCCGAAGAACACGATCCGAATCGCGCGGCGAGACCGAACCTCGGCCAATACATCGAGCAGACGCTCCGCCGGAAAATTCCCGGCCTTCTGCCGGGTTGTGATGGAGCAAGCGATGATCGGTTGCTCGCCGCCAAGTGCGTGGCGCTCCCACATCGCCTTGCCAGCCGCCTCTGCACTCTGATCCGGAAAGATCCTCGGCTTGAGCGGCCAATCAGCCGCGACTCCGGTCACCTGCGACACCATCGACTGAAAGTACGATGCATACGAATTCGGAAAGTCGATGTCGATCGGATGCGTTACAAGCCCGGTCAAACCTTTGTGCGTGAACGAGACTCGATTCGGAATGCCCAGCGCCGATGCGAGGAACAAATCCGGATGATAACGCAGCGAGTTCGTGCAAAGCGCGACGTCGAAGTCCCAGTCGCGCAGCTGGCGAAAACTTCCGCCGGAGAGCGACCACGCATTCTCACCGGTATTCCACGGCAGAACGGCAAAGAGCGCCGGATTGTTCTCGATCACCTCCGCCGACGATGGCGAAGTCAGAAACGACCACTCGCAATTCGGAAGCGCGGATCTCAGCACGGAGAGAGAGCACGTGCGGTACAGCACGTCACCCATGTGATTGTGCGAGAGAATCAATCCCTTCTTCCACTCTGACGGTGACGACGGCGGACTCTTCGACGCACCGCGGGCCGCCAGACGGAGAAGTGGAGACACGGCCTCTGCAGCCCGGCCCAGCCATTTCCGGTGCGGCTTTCGAAATGACGACTCGATAAAGCCCGGGGGATGATCCATCGTCAAGCGATGTGGCGCGCGGTGAATCCCGACACCGCGCCAGTCAGCACAGCCCAACCTTCGCGCGGCCGGCCTTTCAATGTCTCGACAAGCGCACGCACGGGCTTCGTAAATGCGAGATACGAAAGCGCCGCAAGCCTGGTCGCGCCGCGGTAGTTCCGTCGAGCGTAAATCACGCGCAGCCGATTCTTGTGATACGTGAGATGCAAGTCGAGGTTCGCGGCGCGCACAGTCGATCCAACCTTGTGATACACGACTGGCCCCGGCGCGTAGATCACGCGAAAGCCCGCGTCCCTTGCGCGATGGCAGTAGTCACCATCCTCGAAGTAGGCAGGGAAATAGCACTCCGCCAGCAGGCCTGCCTTCTCCATGACATCGCGCGACATGATCATCGCGCATCCAGTCACGAAGTCGGTTTCACGTGGCTCGCTCGACGTGGGGACAGTCAGTCCGTGTTTAACGAGCGCTCGCAGCGGATACTCAGCGCCGCCGGCATACCAGACTCGCTCACGCACCGGGTTCTCGCGAATTGTCGGTCCGATGACTCCGGCATTGGGTGCGCGGCTGATCGCATCACGCATGTCCGCAAAGAACCTTTCTGAAACGATTGCGTCGTTGTTCAGCAGCATCACGTGCGTGACGCTCGTCTTCTCCAGCAGGTGACGAATGCCGAGATTGCTGCCACCTGCAAATCCAAGATTGCTTCCGGCTTCGATCACTGTCAGCCAGTTCTGTTCGATCGCCTGTCCAACATCTTGGCGCCATGCGCTGACCATCGCGAGTGACACGTCCGCCGATCCGTTGTCTACGACAACGACTTTTTCCGGAATTGGCTTGCAGCTCGACAAAGCGGCGAGGCACTCCATAGTGTCCTCTCCGTTATTCCAATTCAGGATGACGAGGCCGAACGACAGGCTCGAGGGCTGCACGCTCCGGGCGGAGCTAGACGACGCGGTCTGCAGGCGCTGGCGGCCGCTCGACTCTCGGATCAGCGGACCCATTTCGTGACTTGCGCACCCCGAATCGAGCCAGCTCGCGTGAAACGGAATCATTCAGCGATTCCCACTCCTCGGGATTCCTCTCGCGCCAGAACTGCAGAACGGCGAGACTCCCCGCGATCAACAGTCCCGCGAGCAGACCAAGACTGAAGCCCGTCATCGTGATCGCGCCGTATCTCGGCCACTGTGCTTTTCGCGGCACGACAGCGGTATCAATCACGGTGATCAGCGCAGCGTCGTTGATCTCGTCGATGCGCGCAACTTCGAGCTGTCCCTGAAGATTCAGAAACAAATCGGAGTCGACGTTGACCTCACGCTGCAGTCGCCCCTCCTCGAACTTGAGACTCGGTGCGCTCAGCAGGCCACGGTTCTGCTCATAAAAAAAGCGCAGTCGTCCTTCCGCCAATTGGAGCTCGACCTTAGCGCTGTCGAGTCTCCGCTCGAGAAACACTCTCTTCGACTTTGCGCGGCCGACGCGCGTTTCCCGATTGAACGAGCTGACGAGCGCGATCAGACGGTTGGAGATCTGAGTAGTGAGGAGCGGATACTGCGCGTCGGTGCTGAACCAGACGAGGTTCGTCTTGGGATCCATTCCGCCGTGAACATCGGTGGTCATCTTCTTCACAGCGAGCTCCATTCTTCGCTGCGGGTCCTTGCTGCGCAGCTTCAGAATGTCGATCAGTCGCGCAGAGTCTGCGACCGCTTCGGTACGCGGATCGGGAAATTTCGAGACAAGCAAGCGGGTGAGAAGCTCGCGACTGACAAGCAGCTCGAGATAGAAGTTCGGCGACTCCGATGGATCGCCGCCGAGTGATCCGCCGAACTGCGAGATGAGTCCGCCGATGGGAGAGCCGGAGCCGCCCGATGGCAGTTTCGAATTGCTCGACGCGTTCGCGACGAACGATGCGTTACTGCGGTAGACCGGTGGAATAACGAGAGTCGCGAGCAATGCGATGATCGTGACGGCCGCAGCAATGTACGCCACCATCCGCCAGCGACTGACAACACCAGCGAGCCACCTGCTGAATGTCAGGTAGTCGCTGGCTGGTGAAAGCTCACCGTTCTGGGGCATTTGCCTATCGCCGAAGGGCGATGGCGATAGCTACGAAGCTGGCCGCAACCTGGGCGATCGATCCGATCGTCGCAATGAAATTCACCCCTCGCTCGTTCGCGTCTCTCTCCGGAACGAAGACCGAGCTTCCCGGACGCGGGTGTGGATTGTTGCGGAAGATGAACTTGCCTCTCGTAGCTTCGACCTTGCCGTTCGGCTGCGTCACGTACGCGTACCGTAGATCACCCTTGCGAGTGATTCCGCCGGCAGCGCGAACGTAGTACTCGAGATTGGCACCGGGCACGTACGTCACCGCGACTGGTGAATTCACCGCACCCTTCACGTTGACGACGGCGTTGAATCGCGGAACGAAGATCGAGTCGCCATTCAACAGTTGAATGTTGTCGCGCGATCTTGGGTTCCGAAGAACGTCAGGCAGCGCGATGCCGATGCGTCCGACATTGTCCTTGTTGCGGAAGAATGTCACGCCGTCAGCATAAGCTTCGCGAGTGAGCCCGCCGGCGCGCTGAATGATGTCCGCGATCTTCTCAGTCTTCGTCCGAAGCGAGTACGTGCCGGGGAATTGAACTTCTCCGGAAATTACGACCTGGCGCTGAAGCTCCCAGTTCGGCTGGCGAAGAATGAGAACGTTGTCGTACGGCTGCAGGCGAACTTCAGGCATCGAGCCAGCAGGAGCGGGAAGCCCGGGAGGTCCGTAATACTTTCCATCCGGACCGCGCTCGAAGATGTAGCTCGAGTCGAGCTGAGCGCGGAATGTCGTTGCAGTTGCACCATTGCGACGATCCTGCGGAAGTCGTGCAATTTCAGCTTCGCGAAGATCGGCGCTCTGCTCGAGACCGCCTGCAAGAAGAACGAGATCGCGAACGGTCATTCCATCGCGGAAAGGAATCTGTCCGCTGTTGCGAACTGCACCCGTGATCGCGACGTACCGCGTCGGACGGAATTCTGTCACCGAGAAAATGCGAAGCTGATCGTCTTCCTTGAGCGGGAAGTCACCGATCACGCGGCCCGTCGTATCAGCCAGCGCTGCGTGAAGCTGAATGCGGGTCGAATCGGAGTTGAGGCGCGAGATGAGGATCTGGCCGAGGTATGTGTCAGGCTTCGGACCCCCGGCGGCGCGAATGGCCTGCGAGACAGTCATTCCGCTCGACATGCCGATCGTTCCCGGCTGCCAGACATTTCCTTCGACGCTCACACGATTGCGAATGCGTTCGGAGATAGGGAAGACGCGAACGACATCGCCGCGAAGCAGTGGCACATCGCCCGGACCCCCATCGGTCAGGGTGACCGGCTGCACATCGATTGTCACGCGATCGCGTCCGCCCAACGCACGCTCGGCAGGCGACTGAATGCGCTCGATCTGAACGCGACGCCGCGATGCATTCGGCGTGAAGCCGCCAGCGAACCTGATTGCGTCGGAAAGTGTTTCGCCAGTCTTCAGCTCGTACGTTGCCGGACGGGTTACCTCGCCTACGACGCGAACATGCTGCTGAGCGACAGGAACGAAGATGACGTCGCCATTCAGCAGGCG
>JBDTNA010000148.1:0-7592 GCA_039933985.1 Gemmatimonadales bacterium
AATTCCCGTATCGATGATGTAGGCTGTGACACCCGCGCCCGTCGGCGTGTAAGTGTAGGTGGTGCTCAGCGGCAAATCACGCTGGTCGATTCGATCTATTCCCCATGTCGCACTCGATTGGGTTGTGATCGCGGTAACGACCTGATCCTGCTCGATGTACTTGACGCGCGCGTCCTGTGCGATGCGGGCGACGGCCTCGGGCGTGAGTGTCGCGGCGAAACCCTTGAGCGCGCTGCGATACGATCTCTGGAGCTGGCCAAAGTTGACCGCAACCATTTCCCTCTCGGCAGACGACGCATCGGCTACGTTGTCGTTAAGGACGACGATGTAATCGTTGGCGATTCCGCCTGAGTGCGAATAGACCGGCGCCGGGACTTCCCGGGAGCGGGCCTGGCTGGGACTCGATGGATCGGCGCATGCCGCGGCTGCGAGCAATAGCGCGATACCGGCAATTTGCTTCTTCAAACAAACCTCCTTCCTGTGCGGGGCGGCTGGGGTGGGAGCACAACAAAATCTGCCATTGGGTAGCGGGGCACAATAGGAGGACGAAAGGAAAGAAGGCAAGCAACCGGTATGGGCCCAATTCGGGTGCCGGAGCACTGAATCTCCCTGTCCCTCGAATTCGTAGGTACAACGTGGACGCGCTTCATCTCGCGGATCATATTCGCCGGTGCAGAGCTATCAATGATCGAGGAGACCATATGTGCCGGAACATCAAGACGTTAGCCAATTTCGAGCCGCCCGCGACAGATGACGAAATTCGTGCGTCCGCCTTACAATTCGTGCGGAAACTGAGTGGAACGACGAAGCCGTCTCGGTCCAACGAGGCTGCATTCAATCTTGCCGTGGATGAAGTCACCGCGTCCGCTCACAAACTGATCGGCTCGCTCACGATCAACGCGCCGCCGCGAAACCGCGAGATCGAAGCGCAGCGTCTGCGCGAGCGGTCGCTGAAGCGCTTCGCTCCCTGATATGAGCTCATACAGTCTTCCGTCGGGCGGAACTCGCAGCATGGCCCGAACCATCAAGTCGCAGGCTACCGTGCTCGGCGGAATGCTCGCGGTGATGTGGGGGGTGTTTGCGCTTACGGCTCTCACGGGTGGCGCGCTCATGTCGCTGGGAGTGATACCGCGAACAGCGATCGGATTGCGCGGAATTCTGTTCGCTCCGTTCCTGCACGCCAGCGTCAATCATCTTCTCGCAAACACGATTCCGTTCGCGCTGCTCGGCTGGCTCGTCATGCTGCGTGATGCACGGCATTTCACGACGGTTACGATATACGCGATGATCGGGTCGGGACTTGCCGCGTGGCTTCTTGGCGCGCCGGGATCCGTTCACATCGGAGCGAGCGGACTAATCTTCGGATATCTCGGCTTTCTGATGCTGGCGGGGTGGTTCGCGCGGAGTCCGGCGAGCATCGTGCTAAGCATCGTCGTCACGATCATGTGGGGCGGTATCGTGCTGGGGGTTGTTCCCGGTCAGGCAGGGATCAGCTGGCAGGCGCATTTCGGCGGATTTGTCGGCGGGATTCTGGCGGCGCGGCGGTTCAGGACTTATCCGTAGAGTCAGTCAACCCGAACGGATTTCCATCTCGCCAAACTCAGCGCGCCAGGTCATCAAGGTTTCCGGATTTCGAAAAACCTACAAATCGACCGTTGCGGTCGATGATATCTCTTTCGAAGTCCACGATGGCGAGATCTTCGGACTCATCGGTCCGAACGGCGCCGGCAAGACGACTACGCTCGAATGCGTCGAGGGGCTTCGCACGCCGGATCGCGGAACTATCTCGGTGCTCGGGCTCGATCCGTTTCGCGACATCTACAAGCTGCAAAACCGGATAGGCGTTCAGCTTCAGGAAGCGCAGCTTCAGAAGCGGATCAAGGTGAAGGAAGCCGTCTATCTCTGGGCGTCCCTATACAATAGAAAGGCGTCCGAAGGTGACAAGCTTCTCGAACAGCTCGGTCTTGCCGACAAGCGAAATGCATGGTTCATGACGTTGTCCGGTGGTCAGAAGCAGCGCCTGTTCATCGTTCTCGCCTTGATCAACGATCCGGAGCTGGTCTTCCTCGACGAGCTGACGACGGGCCTCGATCCCCAGGCGCGGCGAGCGATCTGGGAGCTCGTTCGCGGAATCAGGGAGCGCGGCAAAACCGTCTTCCTCACGACGCATCTGATGGAGGAGGCGGAGAAGCTTTGCGATCGGGTTGCGATCATCGAGCGTGGCCGAATCGCCGACATGGACACGCCGGAGAATCTCGTCCGGCGGCATTGTCCGGAGCGCGCGGTAATCGTCAAGACCGACGATCCCGATGCCGACGAGATTTTTCGACGGATTCCGCGAGTGGAACAAGTGAATGTGCGCGACGGACGGATCACGATCAGCGGCTCGGGCGACGACTTCGTCAGCGAGGTCATTCGTTGTCTATCGGAGAGCCGGATCCGTGTCACCGACTTTCGAACCGTACTTCCGACCCTGGAAGATGTCTTTCTTCGGGTCACCGGCCATTCGATTCGGGACTGACAAATTGATGCGCGGACTTTGGCAGCTCGTGATGCTCGAGACGAAGATTTTTCTCCGCGAGCCGCTCGGAGCAATCGGAACTGTCCTGATTCCGGTCGCAGTGTTCATGCTGCTCGGTCGATTTGGAGCAACCGTCAGTCCGGGCAGCTCGGACGTGATGAACGTGTTTCGCTTCGATCTTCCAGTGTTCGCTGCAATTCTGATTGCTCTCAACGCCGTGCTGTCGCTCGTGGCGATCATCGCGATCTACCGGGAAGGCGGGATTCTCAAGCGCCTGCGAGCAACGCCGCTTCGGCCACAGACGATCCTGACTGCGCATGTTGTCGTGAAGCTCATGCTGACGGCGACGACGCTGATCCTGACCCTTCTCGCGGGCAGGCGCTACTTCCCGGCAGGCACGCATGTGCCTGTCGTTCCGTTCACGATTGCGCTTCTTGTTTCGACGCTCAGCATTCTCTCGATGGGTTTTCTGATCGCGAGCATCGTGCCTACGGCGCGATTCGCTCAGCCGATTGGAAGCATCATTCTGTATCCGATGCTGGCGTTGTCAGGCTTGTTCGTTCCGATCGCGGCGATGCCGCGGGGGATGCGGGTCGTCGCGCATGCGCTGCCACTCACGTATTCGGTCTCGCTTCTTCAGGGAGCGTGGCGTGGCGATCCATGGTCCGCGCATCTCGTCGACTTCGCCGCGCTCACGATCGTATTCGTGTTGTGCATTGCGTTGTCTTCCAGGGTGTTTCGATGGGAGTGACAATCCGGCGTGCCACCGAGGATGATGCCGATCTCCTGTCGAAGATCGCGCTCAAAATATTTCTCGATACGTTCGGGCCACAGAATAATCCGCGGGACGTCGAGATTCATGCGGCCCGGTCATACGGCCCGGAGATTCAGCTTTGCGAGCTTCAGGATCCCGGCAAGGCCTATCTCATCGCGGAGGTTGATGGCGTGCCGGCGGGATTTGCGATGTTGGGCGAGGCGAAATCAGAATCGTCTCATGAGTTCGAGTCGCCGGTCGAGCTGTTTCGTTTCTACGTTGACAAGGAGTGGCACGGGCAAGGTGTTGCGCAGCAGATGATGGACGCTGTCGAAGATTTTGCGCGGTCGCTTGGTGGACAGACCCTTTGTCTCGGCGTGTGGGAACACAATCCGCGGGCGATTCGGTTCTACGAGAAGATCGGGTTTCGCGATGCCGGAAGTCAGGCTTATCTGCTCGGCGGGGATTTGCAGACCGATCGCGTGATGGTCCGTGATATCCCCAGTTAGCTATTTGCCGTCCTCGAGCTTTGCAACGATCTCGTTGATGCCTGGCCACCCTTCGAGACTGTATCGCTCGATCGTGCGAAGATAGTGAACGCCATCATCGCCGTGACTTTCGCGAACTGCGTCGGCGCCGCGTTTCACAGCATCGGCATCCGTGTATGGCGGCTCGAGCGACTCGGGCATCTTGCCATTTTCGTGCTCGACACCCGCTGCATCGAGGAACGTGATCTGAATTGACGGATCGACCTCTAGATACAGAAGCTGAAGAAGATCGAGCTCGTCGTTCGAGCTCTCCGCTTTCATGCGCACGATCTCTTTTGCAACGCGATCCACGGGCCAGGTTCTGAGCGTTGCGGCGCGAAATCCGCCGCCTCTCGCTACAAGACGCTGGATGAATTGCTCGCGGCCATCGCGGCCCGATTTCATCGCGTGCGTCACAAGTGTGACACGCTTTTCGGGTGTCAGCATGCGGTATGGAGTCTGCTTCGACATGGGAAGAAGTTAGTCTCCATCCCTCTGTCTCCAAAACATGGATATTATTCCGCTCATGCGACGCGAGCTGACAGAGATCGTAAAAGGCTTCGAGCACGCGCAGGCGCGGCTCGAAAGACTGGCCGAGAGTCTCGATGATGAGCGGTGGGGAAAGCGAAACGATCCGGCGCGATGGTCACCCGGGGAATGCATTGCTCACCTCAACATGACGAGCGAGGCATATATCCCGCGCTTTCGCAAAGCTCTGGAAGAAGCGCGTCAGCTCCCGAAGCATCGAACCGGAAGATACAAGCGCGATTTTCTGGGATGGTTGTTCGCAAAGATGGTGGGACCGCAACCATCTGTTGGCGGAAAGCTGATCGGCAAGGTGAAGACAACGCCTGATTTTGTCCCGACCGGAAATCACCCGAAACAGCAGACGCTCGCTCAATTCAAGCGCAACCAGGATACGTTGATTGCCATCGTTCGTGAAGGCGATGGTCTGGCGCTCGACGAGGTGATGATTCGATCGCCGTTCGGCGAAAAGATCAGCTACAACTGCTACGCTGCATTCATGATTCTGCCGCGACACGAGGAGCGTCATCTCGGTCAGGCAGAACGAGTATGGAGCACAAGGGTCAGCTGATCAGCGCCGCCACTCCGCGGCTGCACTCACGTTTCCCGCCTGATCCGCCGCCTGCGCGAGGATCCTGTCCGTTCCAGATGGAAGTGAGAGCGTGCGACTCGTTCCAAACAGAATTCTTGTTGACCATGCCGTAGATGTGTGGAGTCTCAGCGCCCACCATCGCGTTGGCTCGCCGGTCGAAGGCGTGATCTGAAGTATGTCCGACGCAACAGCAATGGACGGGGAGCCGGGAGGAACAGCGTCGAGCCACGGGGAGGACGGAACGAGAGCGCCCATTTTGTAAAGATCACTGCCCAATGAAGATGCCAGTGCGCCGCTGTTTCTCTTCAATGTCCAGCTGGTGTTGTACAAGAGGTTTCCCGTTCCAGCGGTGCGCTGTCTCGTCGCGCGAATCTGGTCCTGAATCTCCTGCGCCGAGAATGCGCTGGCCGTTCCGTCGCCCACGCGATATGCGGCCAGGCCTGGCCAGACATGACGTCCTGAAAGACTTTGCGCGAGCCACCAATCGAGAAGAGCGGTATAGCTCTGCTGCGGTGGCGCGATCGCCCAGTAGAGCTGCGGAGCGAGATAGTCGAGCCGGCCTTGCTGAAGCCATTTCCGCGAATCGGCATAGATGCTCGCATACGCGTCGAGCCCCGACACGCCCGCCGGAAATCCGGGACGCCAGATGCCGAAGGGAGAAATGCCGACCTTGATCGCCGGCTTGATCGCGTGGACTTCACGATACATGCGCTCGATGAACCGATCGATGTTCGCGCGCCGCCACTCATCGCGAGGTACAGCGTTCCCGTACTTCGCCCACGTTGCGTCGTCAGGGAAGGGAATCGGCTTTCCCGCATTGTCGTTGACAACGTACGGATAGAAATAGTCGTCAGCGTGAACGCCATCGATGTCATACCGTGTGACAATATCCGAGATGACGCGCATAGAGTGGTCCTGCACGTCCGGCTCGCCAGGATCCATCCAGATGTTGGCGCCGTAGAGACGGATTAGATCGCGCCGAGTCTTGAAAAGGTGAGGCGAGGCCATCGTCGTCGTGTCCGACGTGTTTCCCGCTCGGAACGGATTTATCCACGCGTGCAGCTCCATTCCGCGTGCATGCGCTTCCTGGATTGCGAATGCGAGCGGGTCGTAACCGGGATTTGAACCCTGCGTGCCGCTGAGAAGTGACGCCCACGGCTCGAGTGATGACTGATAGACTGCATCGCCGGCGGGCCGCACGTGAAAGACGATTGTGTTGAGCCCTGCCGTCTGAGCTCTCGTGAGAATATCGACCATCTCTGCCCGTTGCTGATCGGCGGTGAGATTCCGCGCTGAGGGCCAGTCGATATTCGCAACGGTGGCGATCCACATCCCCCGCATCTCGCGTTGAAGAGGCGGAGCGGCGGTGTCCTGCTGAGTTGGTGGTGGGGGGCCGGTTACGTCGCCAGGTGATCCGGAGCAGGCTGCTATCGTTGCCGCAGTGACGAGGAGAGCGGTCAGTCGGGGAAGCGGTTGCATCGTCTGGCAACGGTGCTTTTGTGCGACGGGTTGCGCAAGCACGGACCTCGTCGTTTTCAGTGGCCGCAGTACTTTATAGCACAAAGAACTCTGCAAGACAAGCTGCGCTGGACGAGGGCACTACAAGTCGTTATGTAACAATCGCATATAGATCGGCGTTCAACTTGCACTGGAGGGGGCCGTGCCCATCCTGAAGCCACTCATAGACGTAGTGACCCTTGGCTCCGAGCATCCCATACGCCGGCTGCTTGCCTATTACGTGCTGATTGGGGCGGCGATCTGGGCCCTTACATATTTCCTTCCCGACACGCAGCAGCTCCTCCTCGGAAAGGGCGCGGACGCCGCCCTCGATACGCCATCGATGCTCCAGGACGGCCTGAGCCAGACATCCACCGACTCGATGTTCGGAGCCGGCTCGCTTGTGGAGCTCGCGACGTCAACGACCGTGATTCTCGTCGGAACGCTGCTGCTCATGATCCCGGTGTCGTGGGTCTACATGTCCGCGCGGTCGGTCACGGGGCACAGCCAGGCAATCGTTCAGACACTGGTAATTCTTCCGCTCGTCGTTGCCGGCATCGTCATCATCGTTCAGCACAGTCTCGCACTCGCGTTCAGCCTTGCAGGCGTCGTCGCTGCAGTTCGCTTTCGAACTACTCTGCGTGATACTCGCGACGTCGTTTTCATATTCCTGAGCATCGCTGTCGGATTTGCTGCCGGCGTTCAATCGCTCGCCGTAGGCGCGATCCTGTCCGTCATCTTCAACCTCTGTATTCTCTTCACCTGGCGGTATGACTTCGGGCGCAACGCGCTTACGCCAACCGCCTCTGCTCGCTGGTCCGAGCCGCTCGACATGCTCGCGAATCCGACGATGGAGCACCAAGTCCCGGATCGCGATCTCATTCTGAGCCTGTCCCCGGCAGAAGCCGGCGCACTCGCGAAGCGCTTCGACCGTGTGAGCGAGGTCCTTGGCTCGAGCAAGAAGAAGGCGCGTTTCAATGCCGTGCTGACCCTCACCAGCGACAATCCTGCCGAGTCGCAGACAGTTGTTCAGGAGGTGCTCGACAAGGTTGTGAAGAGATGGCGTCTCGATGAGGTAGTCACCAACGTCGGCAAACCGTCCGAGATCCACTATCTCATTCGCCTGAAGAAGGGAATGATGAGAGACCAGGTGCTCACGGCGATTCACGACAAGGC
>JBDTNA010000149.1:0-7558 GCA_039933985.1 Gemmatimonadales bacterium
TCGCGCGTTCCGGTCCAATGACTTTTTCCGCCCAGCGCCCGTCGTCAATCGCGTGGTACGGCTGCATGCTTGGAATGACGCCGAGTGCTGCGAAGCGAGGGATGTCTCCAGGTGCGATGTGCTGAGCGTGCTCGATGCGAAAGCGTCTGTCCTTCGCGCCGTTCTCTTTCGCCACGCGCTCGAAGATGTCGAGCTGCCTATTGATCGCGCGGTCTCCGATCGCGTGCACGATGATCTGGAGCCCCGCCTTGTCCCCCTCGGAAGTCCACTGATACAAGTCCGCTTCAGTGTTGACGAAAAACCCCGAGTCTTTCGGAGAATCCGTAAACGGGGCGAACATCGCGGCAGTGTGGGAGCCCAGGGATCCATCGACGAAGCCCTTGAGCCCCCCGATGCGAACCCAGTTGTCACCTTTGCCTCGCTTTGCGACCGTGTCACGCAGCCGCTCCCATTGGGAAATCGGCGTCACCTGGTAGATGCGCGTGATGAGCGACCTCGCCAGGTGTGCCCGCTCTATCGCGGCGAGCCCGACGAAGTCACCCATGTTGTGAACCGATGTCACGCCGCGCTCGGCGACATATTTCATCGCGGCCGCAAGCGCTCGATCGTTCATCTCATCAGATGCCGGCGGCTCGACGTTGTCGACGTAGGACTGCGCGTTGTCCTTTAGAATTCCCGTCGGATTTCCGGCGGCATCGCGCACGATCGTTCCGCCTTCGATATCGGCGGTCGCCTTCGTGACCTTACCCGCCGCAAGCGCGAGCCCGTTCGCCAACGCCATGTGTCCGTCGAGTCGCGATACCCAGACAGGATTGTTCGGCGTCACCGAGTCGATCCACGCGCGCGTTGGAAGTTCTCCGCCCCACTGCTGATGATCCCAATCGCCGCCCGTGATCCACGTGCCTGGAGCAACTGTCGCGGCGAAAGCCTTTATTCGGGCGGCGAACTCTTGCGGAGTTTTCGCATCACGCAGCTGAACAGACGCAAGCCGGAATCCGCCGGTGATGAAGTGAACGTGAGAATCGATGAACCCCGGCGCCACGAAGCCGCCTTTCGCATCGATCACGCGCGCGTTTGGCGACGCTTTCGCAAGCTTCGCGATCTCGGCGCTCGACCCGACCGAGATGATGCTGTCTCCCGCCACTGCAATTCCGGACGCCCATGGTTGTTTCGGATTCGCAGTCCAGACGTGGGCATTCACGATTGCCAGCGTTACGTCCTGTTGTTTCATGTTGGTCGCGCAGGATCCGAGCGCTATTGAAAAGGCGACGCACAATGCTGCTGCCCTGCCGATGACATTTTGAAATTTCATGTCGTTTGAGCTGTGTTGTATTCCTCTTTCGCGCCAATCGAGAGCAGAAGTGCAATCACGCCGAGGTGCAGCGGAAGCGCGAGTGCGATCACGTCGCCGTTTACCTGGTTGAGTGAGGGAAGAACCTGAATCGCGAATCCAAGCACTGAGAGACCGGCAATGATTCGCGCAAACTTGAGCGCAGACTTTCGCCGCGTCTCCGCGACGGCCGACGCTGTCGATTTGCGTCGAGCCCACATGAGCCTGATCAAGAGCACCAGCAGCACCAGCGATATCGGAGTCAGCTGAAGCACGTTCTCGTTTCGATAGCTGTAGAGATGATCGGTAAATCCCCACAGCCCGTCGAGAAATATTCCACCGAGCCCCGCAATCAGGCTCCAGATCGTCGCGAGCGCGAGCGCTCCGGTTGCGCGAGCACCAGGCTTGCCGAGCTTTACCAGTGCTGCGCCGATCGCGAGAATGACGACGGCGATTGCGAGATAGCTCCACCATCCGCGCCGGATTCGCACATCTTCCGGCGGCCGAGTCGCCTGAACGAGAATGCGCTCGCTTCTCACGAGCGGCTCCGATACACCAGCGTGCGACACTCGAACGGATTTCAGCCGATCCTTCATGCGCACGGGAAGGAACATCTCCTCCCAACTGCTGATCTCTCTGTCAGTCGGCTCGCCAAGTCCGAGCATCGTGCCGGTGAAGATGGGCCAGTCATCCTGTGTAAGCCGCGACGTATGAAAACGATAAGTCGTTTTTGATCGCACGCTGTCGGACTCACTTTTGATCACACCGCCGAGCGCGAGATCGATTGCATCGCGCACGCGCGTCGAGCAATTGTCGCGGAAGTAATCGTAGTGGTAGTAGCGATTCTCGGGTCTGTTATTCCAGGTGACGAACTCCTGGAGTTTCTGCCTTTCGGCCGGGCTCAAGTTCAGCTCCTGAGCCCACACGGTGCGATTTGTCTGGCGGTATTGCGCGACAGTTTCACGCATGTCGAACGCGCCCATCGAGTACCGCATCCGCCCCTGAACAAAACGCGGGATGAAATCCTTGTCGGCGAAGTCGAACAGGCCCCAGTGATAGGCGATGTCGCTTCCGTTCATCTCATCGTGAATCCAGATCGCGTTGTGCCCGAATTTCTCCCACACCTGGTCGCCGGGACCCATCGTAAGGAGATAAACGGTGAGCTGCGATCCCGGCTCCTGCGCGTTTGCTCGAGCAGGGGCAAAGAAGAGAAGGCACGCTATCAGCGAAAAAAGTCGAGCGAGCTTCAGAGACGAATCTCTCGGCCCTCTTCGGCCGATTTGTAAATCGCCTCCATCACTGCCATCACCTTCAGCTGATCCTCCGGCGCCTCGTACGTGGCATCGCCTTTCAGAACGGCAACGAAATGCGCGAGCTCCGCGCGATATGACTGGAGAAAAACGCTCTCCTTCGCGGCGGCGCCAGTCGGAGAAACATTGGTTGGCCGTCCGTTCAATTCCTTCACGACACGCAGCGGAGACAGCCGCGCGCTGCCGCGCGTAGAAATGACCTCGAACCACCAGCGCTCTTCCTGACCCACATATGCCCACGACACGTCGATGCTGAAGCTCAGTCCGTTCGCGCATTCGAGGTGCACGAGCATCATGTCTTCGACCGAACCGGGGCGCGATTTGTCATAGTGCGCGGTCACGCGAGTCGGATCGGGGAAATCCGCGAGCCACAACGACAGATCGAGGAGCGGGTATCCATACTCGAGAAACGCCCCGCCTCCCGCTTCGGCCTTGTTGTAGCGCCAGCCCTGAACCGATCGAAACTGGTATTGGCCTGACCGCATGCCGACAACTCGTCCGAGCTCGCCGCCTTGCAGGAAACGCGAGAGCTGCTGCACGTCGCTTCGAAAGCGATGATTGTTTCCGACGACGACTTTGCGATCCGCTGCCGCCGCTGCTGCGAGAATCCGCCTCACCCCGCCGGTCGTCAGCGACAGCGGCCGCTCGCACAGCACGTGAACTTTCTGCTTGAGCGCGCGAAGAACATGGGGCTCGTGCAGGTGATTCGGAGTGGCTATTACAACCGCATCGAGCTCATCCGAATCGAGCAGCTCATCGATGTCGGTGAAGATATCTGGAACACCAAGGCGCTTCGCGAGCGCACCAGCCTTCGGACCATCGTTGTCGCAGATCGCCACGAGCTGCGCGCCACGAATACGCGAGAGAACAGGAAGATGCGCGAGCTGCGCTATAGCTCCCGCGCCGACGAGTCCAAGTCTGATGTCCGAGCTCAGATGCGCCCCACTGTCGTTCCCCGATAGTACGTCGTGAGTATGGTCTTGTAGTCCTGCCCGGCACGCGCGCGGCCTATTGCGCCCCACTGGCACATGCCGATTGCATGACCGTTGCCACCGCCTTTCAGAATCAGCTTTTCGATTCCGCCAGATCCGTCCGACGTCGTCTCGGCCGTGAAATATGTGCTGCCCAACAGACCGCCGCTCGGCGTTCGCAGAACGAATCGAACATCGTTGCCGCGAACGACGTAGTTCCCTCGCTCTGTTTGAATGGAGACAGCTCGAATGCGATCGGATGCCGTTCGCCCTTCAACCCTGAAACCCGTGATTCGGCCGAGGGACATGCGCGGTGCGCTGGTGTTCGCGCTCACTGGTGGTTCTGACGCAGGCGTAACTGTGCCGAGGTACTTCTCGAGCGAGCTTCGAAGCTGATCCTGATCGAATGTTGCGGTCCATCGAAAACGCGGGGATGGATCGCAGTAGTACGAGTCAGTTCCGGGTATGCGGTCGCTGACCGGCTGCAGGTACGGCTGATCGGGCTGACGCCACCAAACCTCCGAAACGGACGCGGTGCTTCCTCCGCATGTCGACGAATACGGGGTGTTGATGATCCGGCCGCCGTATCGCAGTACCATGTCACGGGTCGAAGCGACGGCCGCATCGGTCATCGTTTTCTCCGCATCCACTCCTCCGTACGCCTGATCCTGAACAGACCCGTACATGTCGAAGCCGCGATTGCCTGCCTCGGCCATGTGGATGTACGTGTAGCTGCGAGCCGCGACTGCCTGCGCTTCAACCGCAGCCTCTTCTCCGGGCTTCCTGTCGCCGATCTCCAGGGGAACTACTCCGCGCAGATACGACTCGACGCCAAGGCGATTGACGACGAGCAATCCATCATCGTTGGGTGTGATGACGAGCTCGCCGCGATATCGCTTCCCGTCATACATGATGAACGATTCAGGTGCAGTTGCACGCACAAGAAACGGCGCCGAGTGACGCGAGGTTACCGACCCGTTCTCCTTCAGCACGACGAGCTGACCGCCCCGAGGCTGAATGCGCATCGTCTCGCCCGCTCTTCCGCCGGCAACTGAGTTCGTGCTGTTGCGGCTGTAGATCCGCCACGTCCCGCTTCCGCTGACGCGTGCGCTTTGGGCGGAAGTGGAGAGAGCGATTCGTACCGGCTGGTCGCCGTCGAGAATTACGGCTTCATCGGTTGGTCGTGGCAGCGCCGAAGCGCAGGCCGCGGCTCCCATCATTCCTATGAGCAAAGTCTTACGCACGGGCATGCCTCATTGCGTCTTCCAACTGGTCAAGGGTGTCGGCGATCTCGGAATCTCCGTGCGCGGCAGATACGAATCCTGCCTCGAATGCAGAAGGCGAGAGATACACACCGCGGTCCAGCGCAGCGTGAAAGAACCGCTTGAACATTTCCACGTCGCACTCCTTCGCGGTTCCAAAGTCGCGCACCGGACCCGCGTGAAAAAAGAATCCCCACATCGATCCTGCGCTGCCGGCGGTGAACGGAACGCCGAGTCGAACTGCGCTCTCCGTCAGACCACTCACCAAAGTGGAAGTTCGCCGGGCGATCCGTGAATGCAGCTCAGGCGTCAGCGCGGTGATCGTCGCATGGCCTGCTGCCATCGCAAGTGGATTGCCAGAAAGCGTCCCAGCCTGGTACACAGCACCGGAAGGAGCAACGCGCTCCATTATCTCTCGTCGGCCGCCATACGCCGCAGCGGGAAGACCTCCGCCAATAACCTTCCCGAGCGTCGTGAGATCGGCCGTAACTCCAGACATCTCGCGCGCGCCTGCAGGGGCGATGCGAAAGCCTGTCATCACTTCATCAAAGACGAGTAGCGCACCGGTTTCGTCAGCGATTTCACGCAAACCCTGAAGGAACCCTGCTTCCGGAGCAATGAACCCCGCGTTGCCAACGACCGGCTCGACAATGATCGCGGCGAGTCCGCCTTTCGCACTTCGCGCGAGATCGCGCGTCGCCTCGAGATCATTGAAAGGAGCCGTGAGAGTGAGGGCCGCGAGCTCAGCGGGAACTCCAGGAGAATTCGGGAGGCCGAGCGTCGCAACCCCCGATCCTGCCTGCACGAGAAACGAATCGGCGTGGCCGTGATAGCATCCATCGAATTTCAGGATCGCATCGCGACCGGTGAATGCGCGGGCGAGACGAATCGCACTCATCGTCGCCTCAGTTCCACTCGAGACGAAACGGAGCATCTCGATATGTGGCATCCGGGACCTGATCAGCTCACCGAGCAGCACCTCGAGCTCGGTCGGCATTCCGAAGGAAGTTCCTTTTCGCATTGCCGCATCGATCGCGTCGAGCACCATCGGATGCGCGTGGCCGAGCACGAGTGGCCCCCACGAGAGCACGTAGTCGATGTATTCCTTTCCGTCGACGTCCCTGATTCGTGCGCCTTCACCGCTTGCCGCGACGATCGGATCTCCGCCGACTCCGCGGAACGCACGCACCGGCGAGTTGACTCCGCCGGGAAAAAGATCGCGCGACCGTGCGAGGATGTCCTTCGAGAGCAGTGAGGCCTCAGCGGCCATAGCTACCGATCGTCGCCGCCATTGGAAGAGATCGGCCGATGCGTGCTATCGGTCGCGGTGCGACGGATTCGAGCCGTCGAACGACAGTCGCGCTGAAATCGTAGTCGTCTACTACTTCCTCCACCGCGACGTCGGCGAATTCACCAGGAGTCACCTGCTCGTCGAGGTAGGTCACTCCATCCACGTCGTCGGCCTGCCATGGAAGGCGGCCAACGGTGCGGCCCGATTCATCGACGCGATCGACAAGGACTCTCGACGCGGTCCCCAGTCGCGATTCGTATCTGTCGGCGGTAATCGACCGCTGAAGCTCTGTGAGCCGCTCGAGGCGCTCGCGCTTCACGGGTTCCGGAACGTCGTCGATCATCCCGGCGGCGTGCGTGCCCTCCTGCGGTGAATACGTGAACGCACCCACTCTGTCGAACTGAGTCTCCTCGAGAAATTCGAGCAGCTCGTCGAAATCCTGATCGGTCTCGCCGGGAAACCCGACGATGCACGTCGTGCGAATCGCGACGCCATGAACCGCATCACGGAAGCGTGCGACGCGATCGCGTATGGTGCGCTTGCGCTCGGGTCTTCTCATCCTCGCCAATACAGTATCCGAAGCGTGCTGCATCGGCATGTCGAGATACGGCAGAATCCGCGGTTCGCGCGCGACGACCTCGAGCAGCCGCGGCGTAATTCCAGTCGAATACAGATAGAGCATTCGAATCCACGGTATCGACGTCTCGGCAACAAGAGACTCGAGCAGCTCGGGGAGCTTCACTCCATCCCGGATGTCGCGTCCGTAGTGCGCTAGATCCTGCGCGACGAGATTTACCTCCTTTGCACCCTGCATCTCGAGGAGCTGCGCCTCGCGAATAACTTCGCCGAGCGCGAATGAGCGATGTTTTCCGCGCATGAGAGGAATGGCGCAGAACGCGCATCCATGATCGCAGCCTTCGCTGATCTTGAGGTAGCGCACATGCGGCAGATCGCCCGTGTAAATGCGAACGCCAGGATGCATCGCCACTGGATCCGCGCCAACAATCCCGCGCTCGGCCAGCTCCTGCGCGAGTCTTCCGCTCTCGGATGCGCCGAGGAACAGATCGACTTCGGGCAGCGCTTCGATCAGCTCAGCCTTGTGGCGCTCGATCATGCAGCCGACGCCGACCACCGCTCTGCAAGCGCCATCGGATTTGTATCGCGCCGCTTCGATCATCGCGTCGATCGATTCTTTCTTCGCAGCGTCGATGAACCCGCAGGTATTGACGATGATTACGTCGGCAATCTCGAGATCTCGCGTGAATTCTCCGCCGTAATCGGAGAGCTCGGCCAGATAGCGCTCGGTGTCGACGGTGTTCTTGTCGCAGCCGAGTGTGATGAATCCGACCTTCACGCCGCTACCGGTAGTTCCCGAACTTGAGCTCCACGCCGAA
>JBDTNA010000150.1:0-7550 GCA_039933985.1 Gemmatimonadales bacterium
TCTCTTCGATCTCGTTCTCGTCGCAGCTGCCGACGCCGTAGCCGTAGGAGCTGACGGAGAAGACGGCCGAGTGCTCGGCGGAGGATTCATCGAGGCCGCATCGGATTCGCGCCGCGCAGGTTTGCCGATCCTGGCCGCCTGAGCCGAACGCAGCTCTCCCTTGCCGAACGAGTAAACGCCGGCCCCTCTCCTGACGTCATCACGTCAGGATGCTCGAAACAGATTCCGCCCTTCTCGACCTGATGCCTGCCGACCTCACAGCAGCGGACCGCGGCCGCAACCTGCGTACAACAGCGACGCGAGCGGGCGGCGGCGACATCGGAGCGTTTACCGATCTCGTCGTTGCCATGCATCCTCAGGTCTTTCGATGGGCCCTTACCTTCGCGCGCGATTCCGACGATGCCGACGAAATCGCGCAGGAGACGTTCGTGCTGATGCATCGCAAGTTGAGCCAATACCGCGGCGATTCCGCAGTAGAGGGATGGGTCTACGGGATCGTTCGCAACGTGGCGCTCCAGCGAAAACGCACGAAGAGACGCAGGGCGTGGCTAACCGATGCCGCACTGCCCGGTCTCGACAACGTCTACAATACGGATCCTGGCGCTCGCGTCGATCGACAGCGCCTCGCCGCTTACATCCGTCATTTCTTCGGTGGACTGCCGCCAAGACAGCGTGAGGTTTTCGATCTCGTCGATCTCCAGGGTTACGATCCAGTCGAAGTTGCGGAGATAATCGGGATGAAACCGTCGACGGTGCGGGCGAATCTCTTCAAAGCGCGCGCATCGATTCGCGCTCACCTGCTCGCGGTGCATCCAGCGTGGGGAGAGATAACAGAATGACGAGCTGCTCTGACTGCCTTAACGCGCTTTCTTCAGCGCGTGTTGTCGATATCTCGCCGGGATCGTCGATCGCGATTCACTGCGCGACGTGCCCGCAGTGCATGCGTGTCGCCGACGAGGTCAGATACGCCGAGTATCGACTCGCGGCGAGTCTCAGCGAGGAGAGGCCGCGATTCAGCTCGGAAGAAGTTGCGATCGCCGCCATCGACGGATCCGAGCTTCGCCGGCGGCGACGCATCGGCCGGTGGGTGCGCGGCGTTCTCGCATTGATTGCGTTGGGAATCTTCGGGGCCGCCATGGAAGCGCGATTCGAGGGCAACAACCGCCGGGGGAAGAACGTTGTGACCGAGACAATCCCGCTTCGGTGCCTCAGCGCCGCGCAGGCCGCCGACCTCGTCACTCCATATTTGCGGCACAGCGGAAGCGCGGTCTATCGATCTGACGAAATTCGCATGATAACGATCCGCGGAACGACCGACGACGTGTTCAAGGCGAAGATGACCATCGACGCCATCGATCAGACCGGTGCCTGCGCGAGACTTCCGGGAACGCCGGTACCCGCTACTTCGGATGCAGTACCGGGAAAGGATTGAGCGGCGTTCCCTTCCACCATTCCTTCACGTTGTCGTTGCGCGTGATCTGAAAATGAAGATGCGGGGCAGCCGGGTTCGCATTTCCCGTCGAGCCAACGAAGCCGATTATCTCGCCACGCTTCACGTCCGCACCTTCCTTCAATCCGGGCCTGTAGCTGTTGAGATGCCCATACATCATCACGAAGCGCAACGTCGGATCCGACTCGTAGATCGACAGTCCACCGGCAACGCTGTTGTGCATCTTGAGAACCTTGCCCGAAGTTGCTGCGAGAACCGGTGTGTTTCGCTGAGCCATGATGTCGAGAGCATTGTGTCGCCGCGTGCCACCGCGCATGTCGTCAAAGCTGTCGATCAGGTTTTTCGGCTGGACGCCGGCGACCGGGATGATCATCCCCAGTCCCTGAAGAGCAGTCAAATCGGACGGAACAACGGGCGGCGCAGCTGATCCACTGCCTGCGGGCGTGTCAGTCTTTGGCCCGAGCCCGATTGTGGCGGCGGTAGGGTCAGGCGCAGTCAGGCTGTCGACGCCGTCAGCGCCCTGATCGGGTTTGAGCGAAACCGGGGAAGAATCCGGCTTTGTCTTATCGACCACGAGCGCCGTGTCCCCGCTTCGCGCAATCGTGACCATCGGACCGGACTCAGACTTCGTCGAGTAGATCAGACCGATCAGGAATGAGCCAACGAACAGCGCCATCCAGGCGCGTGTGCGCTCGCTAATACTTCATGCCCCCGGCTGCGGCGAATTCCTTCATCAAGCGCTCCTGCTCCTCGGAAAGTTTTTCCGGCGCCTCGACTTTCACCTCTACGATGAGGTCGCCTGTGTCCGATCCCTTGCGAATTCCTTGCCCGCGCACGCGGAACCGCTTTCCGCTGGGAGTGCCGGCTGGGATCTTGATCATCACTTTCTTTCCGTCGAGCGTCGTTACGCTGACCTTCGAGCCCAGTGTCGCCTGCGCGATATTGAGCGGCAAAGTAGCGATCACGTCGAGGCCCTCTCTCTTGTAGAACTTGTCGGCAAGCACGTTGAACGTGATGAGAAGGTCGCCCGGCGGACCATTCGCGGATCCCTTCCCGCCCTGACCCTTGAGGCGAATCTTCGACCCCGTGTCCACGCCGGGAGGCACCGTTATCACGACTTTTTTGCGAGTCCGAACTTCGCCCGTTCCATTGCACGTCGGGCATGGCTGCGACGGTACCTGGCCCCTGCCGAGGCATACCGGACACGGGCGATTTACGGCAAATCCCCCCTGACCGAACGATACGACACCGCGTCCCGAACACTCGGGGCAGGTTTTCATCGTGGCGCCCGGAGCAGCACCGGAACCGCGACACGTCGAGCACTCCTCGTTCACCTCGAGGTCGACGTTGACTTTGCCTCCGCGAGCGGCCGTGCGGAACGGGATCTCGAGGCTCGTTTCGATGTTCTGCCCGCGCTGCGGACCTGACGGCCGCGCCTGCTCGCGCGAGTTGTTGAAGATCGACCCGAACAAATCGCCGAGCCCGCCGAGGCCGCCGATGTCGAAGTCCTGGAAATTGATGTTGGGATTTGCTCCAGCAGACGACGGCCGCTGTGGCGATGAGCTGCGCCGCTGCGACGCTCCCCCACCACCGAATCCGCCAAAATCGAACGCACCGAGCCGGCGCATCTCGTCGTACTGCTTCCGTTTGCCGGCGTCACCGAGAACGGTGTTGGCCTCGGAGATCTCCTTGAACTTTTCCGCCGCCTTGGGGTCGCTGGCGTTCGCGTCCGGATGAAATTTCTTCGCGAGCTTCCGGTAGGATTTCTTTATCTCGTCCTGCGTCGCGGTCGACGGAACACCGAGAACCGCATAAAAGTCCTTGGTTTGCGCCATGAACTTTCAGGGCTCAGTCAGAGCCAGGATACTGCTTCACTACTACCCGGGCCGGCCGCAGGAGCTGTCCCTTGAAGGTGTAACCGGACTGGTAGACGCGCGAGACAGTGTGGTCCTCCTCTGGCGTCTCAGCGACATCGGTTCCGACTGCTTCGTGAAGCGCCGGATCAAAACGTTCACCGACCGGATTCACCGACTCGAGTCCGGCGCTGCGCAGCGACTTGCCGAGCTTTTTCTCGACCATCTCGACGCCCTGCACGATGGTGCCCGAATCCGTCGCGGCGGGATCGACGTGCGCGAAACGCGCAATGTCGTCGAGCGGATCGATGATCTGCTTCACGAGCTCCATCTGACCGCGCGATTCTGCCTCGAGTCTCTCCTTGATCATTCGCTTGCGGAAATTGTCGAACTCGGCCGCCAGTCGCAGATTCTTGTCCCGTTCCAGGGTAAGTTCGCGCTCGAGCTGCGATACACGGTCATCGTCGCCTGAATCCTGGCCTTCAGCTTCAGCAGTCTGCGCACCAGTCATCTCCGGCGCGCCGTCAGCCTGCGGCTCTTTCTGGTCGGCGGGGCCATTCGGCGCCTGCGAGTTTTTCATTCGGTCCCTTGTGTTCCTCATCATCTGAATCTAACCCGTTTCCAGTGCCCGCCGGACCATGTCGAGGGCGGCCTGCACCGCACGCTGTCGCACTTCCTCGCGCGTTCCGAACAATCTCAAACATCTCGCTTGAGTGGCAATTCCATCGAGCGCAACCCACACCATTCCGACCGGTTTTGCAGCTGTTCCACCACCAGGACCGGCTACGCCGGTAATAGCGATGCCTATTTCGGTTTTCAACTGTTCCCGAACCGATTTCGCCATCTGGGCCGCGACCACTTCGCTGACGGCGCCGTGCTCTTCAAGCTCTTCGTCGGTGACTCCCAGCAGCTGCCGTTTGACAGAGTTGTCGTAGGCAAGAATCCCACCGATGAACACTTCGCTGGACCCCGGAATGGCAGTCAACCTCGCACCAAGCAAACCGCCCGTGCAGCTCTCGGCGACCGACAGCTTTACATCACGGCGACGACAGGCATCCAGAACAATCTCTGCCAGGTCAGCCGCCCCTTCTCCATACACATACCGTCCGGCTGCCGCTCGAAGTTTCAGTATCCCCCGCTCGAGAATCGAATCCGCCTCGGCGGGTGCAAGTCCGCGTGACGTGAGACGCAGATCCACGCTCTCGACTGAAGGGAGAAACGCGAGCGACAATCCATCGAAACCGGCGGCAAGGGGACCAAGCTGATCCGCGAGCGCAGACTCGGCCACGCCGGTCGTTCTGAGCGTCCGTGATTTGATCGACTCCGGTGATCCGCCGCTCTTTTCAATGAGCCACCGTACCCGCGGAATGACTGCGTCGGCAAGAAGACCGCGCATTTCCCGCGGCACTCCCGGAAGCATCGCAACCCATCGACCGGTTTCATCTTCCAGCCAAATGCCCGGCGCGCTGCCGTGCTGATTGGGAAGAATCGTCGCGCCTTCGGGGATCATGGCCTGCGCGATGTTGGACTCAGGAAACGAACCAGTTCGCTTCAGCCGGGCCCATCGCGCTTTCATTCCCTCGACGATGGCTTCGTCGCGATACATGCTGCGACCGAAAAGTTTCGCGATGGACGGCTTCGTGAGATCGTCGCTCGTCGGTCCCAGACCGCCGGTCGTAATTACGGCGCCCGCACGATCCAGCGCGTCGCGCACCGCGGCCGCTATGTCGGCAGCGTTGTCGCCCACTGTCGTGCGGTGAGAGATCTCGACGCCAAGTGAGGCAAGCTCGCGACCGAGATGAGCCGCGTTCGTATCGATGGTGAAGCCGAGCAGCAGCTCGTCACCGATCGTTACGATCTCGACCTTCACGAATCAGATCCCGATAGCACGCCTCGGTAACGACTCATGTAAAGCGCGAGCGAGTAAAGTGTGAGGAAAAGCGCGGCAACCATCGTCGTGATTCCGACCGTCGCGTTGAACCACTCGAAGTAATGCCAGGCCTGACTGGTCCAGCCCTTTCTCTCCGCAAGCGTCGCGGCGAAAAACCAGAAATACGCAGAGCCCACCCACACCGACTGAAATCCGGTTTTCCATTTCGCTGGTCCGATCGCGCCGATCACAACTCCGCGGCGCGCGGCCAGCTGCCTGAATATTGTCATGAACAGCTCGCGGCCGAGCACGATCGCAACGACCCACCATGGAAGTCCCACTTCGCCCCAGGGCGCGCGGAACGCGAAGCTATGCGCGCCGCCAAGTGATTCGCTCGTCGGCGCCATGAGATCCGTCTCTGGCGCCATGAGCACGTACATCGGGATCAGCGTGGCGAAGAGGAGGAGCTTATCGGCGAGAGGATCGAGCAGCCGGCCAAGATCGGTTTCGAGATTCCTCGTCCGCGCGAGCATTCCGTCGTAGTAATCGGAAACTGCGGCGACGATGTAGATGATGAACGCCGCTGCGCGCGCGACGGGGGAATTGATGAACGGAAGCGCGGCGATGAGCGGCGCAATCAGAATCCGGCCAATGGTTATCGCGTTCGGGAGATTCACCGACTAGGGCTTCGTCAGGCTAGCGCCTTCAGCACCTGCTTGCTGACTGCCTTGAGGGTATCGAACACGCCGTCTCCGTTGATTGCCACACCCTCGAAGTAAGGAACGCGCTCGACCCATTCGCCACTCCCGAGTTGGTCCACGAGATTCTGTCCGGCGTGGTATGGATCGGGAGTGACACGCGCTTTCGCCGGCTCCGCCGGCTCCCAGCCAGGATTCAGCGCCTTCTGCAGCTCTTCAACAGGCGCCGCGTTCGGGAGGTCGCGCTTGTTGTACTGGATGATGAACGGCATGCGCGTAAGATCGTACCCGTACTCCGCCATGTTGTCGTAGAGATTCTGCATCGACTCGAGATTCGCTTCCATGCGCTCGACCTGCGAGTCGGCGACGAAAACAATTCCATCGACATTCTTGAGAATCAGCTTGCGGCTCGCGTTGTAGTAAACCTGTCCGGGAACAGTGTACAAATGAAAGCGGGTGTTGAACCCGCGAATCGTCCCGAGATCTACCGGAAGAAAATCGAAGAAAAGCGTTCGCTCGGTCTCGGTCGCAAGCGAGATCAACTTTCCCCGCGTATCCGGCTTCACCTTGCCGTAAATATGCTCCAGGTTGGTCGTCTTACCGCCCAGGCCTGGGCCGTAGTAGACGATCTTGCAATTGATCTCGCGCGCCGCGTAGTTGATCATCGACATCGCTTTTCTATCTCCTTACCAGTTGAACAGCTCGTCGATCTCGTCGGACGCGCCGGCGAGTATGTTCGGCTGCGTAGTCGCGCTCTCGCGCGCGCGAATGTACGCGCGATCGAGATGTGCAGTCAGCTCCTCTACCACCGGCTTCATCTTGAGCCTGACGAGGCCGATCGGCGTACGGTTGTCGAACAAAGTGACGAGTATCAGTCGTCGCGCCACATCCGCGACGTACATGGATTCTTTCTCGCCCTGGTGAAACAACGTGGTGAAATCGGTCTCGCCGATGAGGCGAGCGAGCTGATCGTTCGCGCTGAAGTCAGCGGCGGTCAGCGTCGCGACCACCGTGGGATCGAACGACAGCGGCTGACCCATCGTTGCCACAAGCTGTCCTGATCGATCGGCAATCAGTGCGGAATGCGCGCCGGTATCCGCAAGGAACCGGTCTACCGTCCGTGTCAGAGCAGCGAGGTCCTCTTCGTCAAAAGACCAGGTGGCGGCGCCGGGATTTGTCACAGACTCAGGAAAGCGTCGATTCTACGTGGCGCATGAGCTTCACACCGCGATCGCGGAGCACGGGGCTTCGCTCCCATGCGATATACTCGCGCAGCAGGCGCAGCGTGCCCATCGAAGGGCGCGTTCGCAGATAGCTGAGCGCGGCGAACCGGCGCAGCGGGTGCGTGCTGAACAGATCGCGCCGATGCTGCTTCTGGAGCTGGCTCCACGCGAGCGCACCGCAGGCGGCGCCGCCAATGAACCCAAGCGCCGCCAGCTGGCGGTTACGAGTCGTGATCACATCGCCCGCCTTGCCGAAAGTGCCTGCGCAATCGTTACTCCGTCAGCGTATTCGAGGTCGCCGCCCACCGGCAATCCGCGCGCGATGCGCGTAATGGTGAGCTTGTACGGTGATAGCTTGCGCTGAACGTACAACGCAGTGGCCTCACCCTCAATGCTCGGGTTGGTCGCGATTATCACTTCGCGCACCGCTCCACTCGATACGCGCTGCTCGAGCTG
>JBDTNA010000151.1:0-7529 GCA_039933985.1 Gemmatimonadales bacterium
ATGAGAATCACGCGCCGCTGGCCGCCGCGCGGTAACCGGGTGTTGTCTTGTACTTGTCCGGCGCGTTCTCGTAGCGAGACGCGCACTTGGCCAGAAGGGTCGTCGCGCGGAATGTACCGTCGCGGCCGAGTCGTCCTTCTACGACGACGTCAACACCATCGGTGAATGTGTCGGGCGTAATTCCACGATAGACGACGTTGTACGTCTTCGCGCCATCGGTCATCGCGAATGATGTCTCTCGACCACCGGCATCACGCTTGATCGAGCCGGGCACGACACGCGCGCCAACCTTCACGCCGGTGTCGTAAAACGTAGGATCGGAGACGGTCTTTGCAGACAGCTCTCCCGGCGTCAGATAATAAACGGCGGTGTCCTTGATAGAGCTCGCCATCAGATAGCCGGCTGAGCCGAGGATCAGGATGCCACCGAGGAGGAATTTCGAGCGAGGTTTCACAGGTGAGAATATAAGAGGGTGCAACAACGCCGGGAAATCGAACGCGGGTAACGGGCAGCGGGAAGCGGGTGACGGGAGTCTTGAGGCTGGGGTCTTCCGTTGCCCGCTGCCCGTACCCGCTGCCGGTACCCGCTGCCCGTTTACTTCTGAGTTTTATTGATGATCAGGAGAGTTGCTCCCGCCCCCAGCGCGTCCCACACAAGATCGGCAAAGCTGAACAGGCCCTTCGTTTTCTTGTCGTGAATCTCCCGGCCTATCGATGCCCCGGCCACCGCCGCCATCGCGCCCGATCTCGCTGCATTCCGGTTTGCACCCGCTGCCTGAAGGCCGGCGAAAGTCACGCTCTCGACGAACCCGGCGATCAGGAAATGCTTCACCTTGTCTGGTCCGAACGCAGTGTCCTTCGGCTTCGTCGAGTGAGTCTGAGCCGAGACGCCACCGGCACTGAGCATCAGCGCCAGAGCGACCATCGCAACACGCGGAGTCAATTCGGTTTCTTCACAGCTTTCGCGAACGCAGCAACTTCGTCGATGAGTTTCGGAACGACTGGAATAGCCGGATCGGAGTACGACGGACCCTGCGCCGCTCTTCCCGGCGGCGCCTCCTTCAGAACGTGATTCATTCCTTCGATCACAAGCAGCCTGGCCGCCGGCAGCCCGGCCGCCATCGCATCGGCGTCCTTCTGGGTCACCTGAATATCTGTCGTGCCCTGAACTATCATGACCGGAATCGTCAATTTCCCAATCTCTACAGCCGGATCGTACTTGAACCACGATACCATGTACGGCCGCACACTGGGCCTGAAAAGCGCGTAGAGAATCGGTGAAACCTTGTAGGTTGAATCAGGAACGGTCCCGGCTTCCATCACTCCCATGATCGTATCTGCCTGTGCAATTACCTCTGCCGGCAGCTGCCCGGTCAGCTGATCGACAATGACGGCTCTCGGCCTTCTGCCCGCGCCTTCGAGGGAGACAAATCCATTGGCGCCGCTTTCACGCGCAGCGACCATTCCGATGAGCGAGCCCTCGCTGTGTCCGGCAACAGTCACGCTAGAAAAACGTGGATCGGCTTTGAGCTTCTCGATCAAGCCCTTCGCGTCATCTATGTAGTTGGTGAAGCGGAGGTCCTGCTCGCTTCCGGCTGCCCTCGCGCTGGCCGCGATGCCGCGCTTGTCGTAGCGGTAGCTGGCAACACCGCGCTCCGCTAATCCCGCGGCGACATACTTGAGACTGTTGTTCGAGCCCGGGAGGGCCGGTGAGTTGCCGTTGCGATCTGTTGGACCCGATCCGGCGATGATGAGCACTACTGGAACCGGAAATTGTCTCGCGGGAAGCTCGAGCGTCCCGTACATGGTTCCGGTCGGTGTTACGAGCGAATCCGGAATCTCCACGATCGAGGTCGGCGCCGGTGGCAGGTTCGATGTCGTGCCGGACTGCGAAGCGCACGCTAGTGAGGTCGCGAGAGCGAGCACAGTTGATTCCTTCATTAAATAGCTATTCACTTCCCCTCCCGAGGCTTAGTCCTTCGCCCAGGACAGCGCCGCGCGAACAGCGCGATTCCATCCTGAGATCAGTTGATTTCGTTCTGCATCATCGATGCGCGGAGTGAATTTCGTGTATTTGCGCACCGACAGGAATTCTTTCGAGTCGCGCCAGACGCCGTTGGCAATTCCCGCCAGACCCGCTGCACCCAGCGCCGTTGTTTCGACAATTTCCGGACGCTCAACAGGAACTCCAATCACGTCCGCCTGAAACTGCATCAGCCAGTTGTTCACGGTCGCGCCACCGTCGACGCGTAGCTTCTCGAACGGCACACCGCTGCGTTCACGCATCGCCGCCAACACGTCGCCAGTTCCGTACGCCATCGCCTCGAGTGCGGCACGCGCGAGATGGGCGCGTGTAGAGCCGCGAGTTAGTCCGACTATGGTTCCCCGGGCGTCTGGTTCCCAATGCGGCGCGCCAAGTCCCGCCAACGCGGGAACGAAGTAAACGCCTTCATTCGACGGAAGACTCGCAGCGAGAGCTTCGGAGTCGGCAGCCGCTTCGATAATTCCGAGCCCATCTCTCAACCATTGGATCGCTGCGCCGGCAATGAAGATCGATCCCTCCAGCGCATACGCGTATCCTCCCGACTCATCACACGCAACGGTAGCCAGCATTCCGTCGCCCGGTGTCGGCCTGTTGCTGCCGGTGTTCAGAAGAAGAAACGCACCCGTTCCGTACGTGTTCTTTCCTTCGCCGGCGGTGACACATCCCTGCCCGAACAACGCTGCCTGCTGATCACCGGCCACACCCTGAATCGGAATCGGCATACCAAGCCATTCCGGTTGCGCTACACCAAAATCGCCGCTCGACGGTCGCACTCGAGGAAGCACGGACGGCGAAACGTGAAAGAGCGCGCATAGCTCCTCGCTCCAACCGCGCTTGTCGATGTCGAACAGGAGCGTCCGGGATGCATTCGTCGGATCCGTCGCGTGGACCGCACCACCCGTCAACTTCCAGATGAGCCACGTGTCCATCGTTCCCGCGAGAACGTCCACGCTGGCAACCTTCGCGGCGATCCGCGGCTCCCTCAGCAGCAGCTCGAGCTTCGTTGCGGAGAAATACGGATCGACTGGAAGCCCAGTCTTTGCCGTGATTCCTGGCGCTTCGGCAGCAAGCTCGCGACAACGCTCGGTGGTTCGGCGATCCTGCCACACGATGGCGCGCGCCAACGGCTCACCGGATTTCCGATCCCAGACGACGATCGTTTCGCGTTGATTCGTAATTCCTATCGTATCCGGAACAACTCCACTCTTTTCCAATGCTTCGCGCGCCGAAGCTATTGTTCGATCAAAAATCTCTGCAGCATCGTGCTCGACCCATCCTGCTCGAGGAAAATGTTGCGTGATCTCACGATACCCTCGGCCGACTATCCGACCCTCGGCGGAAACGACGAGGCAGGTGATGCCGGTCGTGCCTTCATCGATTGCGAGTACGTGCTTCACGTTTTTCTTCTCATTCGTCCTCGGGATCGCGTCGCTCTTTTCGGCGTTCCGGAAACCACTCCTCGAGAAATCCGATCAACGCCTTCTCCTCCGGCGTGTGACTGACACGCGTCGCGCGCGACCGCGCTGTTGTCGGGAGAGATATCGTCGCCCCGTTTTTCAGGTAGCGTGTGAGGATTATCGGGTGCACATACGATTTGCGGGCGATTGCCGGCGTGTTACCCAATTCTGCCGCAACGACCCGCACCGTAGTGAGGACGTTCTTCTTCCGCGCGTTTTCCGTGGCGGCGCTGCCGAGGTCGGCAAGGACTGTCGCTGCGCGAAGAGTGCCACCCCATGTGCGGAAATCCTTTGCCGTATAGGGAAACCCCGCGAGCTCTTCTATATAGTCGTTGACCTCGCGCGCATCGACATCGAGCCACTTCCGTCCCTTGCGGTATCGGAACAGTCGTCTGCCCGGCGACTCGAGGAGATCGGTGATGAAGCGGGCCAACGCGGGATCGGTTACGACCTGCCGGTTCGAAATCGATCGTTTCCCCTTGTACTCGAAGATCACGGTCTCGCCGTCGACGAAGACGTGCGACTTCCGGAGCGTCGTGATGCCGAAAGTGTTGTTCTCCTTTTCGTACTTCTCGCTTCCGATGCGGAAAAACGCGTGGCCGATGAGAAGCACTATTCCGGCGCAGATTCTCTCCCTCGAAGAATCCTTGCGCTCGAAGTCCTTGAACAACTTTCCGCGAAGACGCGGCAGCTCGACAGCCATCTGCCGCACTCGATAATACTTGCGGAGCTCTCCCTTCTCGACCGCCCGTTTGTGATAGCGATACTGTTTGCGGCCACGTGCATCGAAGCCCCAGACCTGAATTGCCGCGCGGGGATTGGCCGAGACGTGGACGTCCTTCCATGCGGGCGGAATTCGCAGCAGATCGATGCGCTCGAGCGACTTTTTGTCGCGAACGGGCGACCCGTCGGGACCGGCGTAGCGGAATCCGCTCGCCTTCGTTCCTTTTCGGCAAATCCATTTCTCTGCCATGCAGCTCCGATGTAGGCGAACGATTGTGGGCCGCGTACATTACAGCGTCGGACTTCCCACCTCAACTCGCGCACCAATGTCCTACCAGTTTCTCACCCTCACGGTCGAGAATCGCATTGCGACTCTCACCGTCAATCGTCCGGACAAACTCAACGCGCTCAACGATGCAACAATCGCCGAGCTCGGGCGCGCGATCGACGAGGTGCGGGTGACGGACGGCATCGGCGGATTGATTGTGACGGGCGCGGGACGAGCGTTCGTTGCGGGCGCCGACATCTCCGAGCTGTCGAGTCAAACACCGACCATCGCCAAGGCCCGTGCACGCGCGGGCCAGGAAGTTTTTCGAAGATTCGAGACTTCGCCAAAGCCCGTAATTGCGGCTGTGAACGGCTTCGCACTTGGTGGCGGATGCGAGCTCGCGCTGGCGTGCCACATCAGAATTGCATCCGACAAGGCGAAATTCGGGCAGCCTGAGGTGAAGCTCGGAACCTGCCCCGGTTACGGTGGCACTCAGCGACTGTCGCGACTCATTGGCAAGGGCCGGGCGATTCAGCTGATCGCGACTGCTGAGATGATCGATGCAGCTGAGGCCTATCGCATCGGACTCGTGAACAAGATTGTTGCGCCTGAAGCGCTGACAGAAGCCGCAACCGGGATGATGAATCAGATCCTCGCGAACGGTCCACTCGCTGTTGCGCTGTGCATCGAAGCGATCGATCGGGGGCTCGAGATGTCGCTCGAAGAAGGGCTGGTCCTCGAAGCGAATCATTTCGGTTTGCTCGCTGCGTCCGAAGACATGACTGAGGGAATGAAGGCGTTTCTGGAGAAGCGAACGCCGGTCTTTCGGGGGAAGTGAGCTCGGGACAGGTCTGGCTCCGGCGTCTCTCGTGCCGGGATTTCCGCAACTTCGAGAGGATGGATCTCGAGCTTCCTCAGTCGGGACTGGCAATCATCGGCGAGAACGGACAGGGCAAAACGAACCTGCTCGAGAGCATCTACTACATGCAGGTGCTTCGCAGCGCACGCGGGGCGCGCGATCAGGACCTGGTGCGATTCGGCGCGAAAGCATTTCACATCTCGTCAACATCGTCATTCGGCGATGAGAGAACGACGGAGCTGAGTGCCGGATTCGAGGCGAGTGGACGGAAGAAGAAAGTCACGCTCGACGGAGGTGTCGTCGCGCGATTGAGCGATGCGTTCGGATCGCTACCGTCGGTGATGTTCTCGCCGCGTGATATTCAGCTCATCGCCGGCGCGCCGAGCGAGCGCAGAAGATTTCTCGATCTCGTGCTGGCGTTGACTTCGCGACGCTACCTCAATGCGCTTCAGCACTATCGCGCGGCACTGAGCAGACGCAACGCTGCGCTCCGCGATGCCGCGCGCAGCGGTGACGACGATGTACCCGCCGTCTGGGAGCCGTCGCTGGCCGAGCATGGCGCAACGCTGGTGTGCGAGCGGGCGGCGTGGGTGAGCGAACGCGCGGAGGAATTTTCACGGTTGTCAGCCGCGATAGGCGAACCGGGCAAGTCGGCGATGACCTATGCGAGCGCGATCGCGAAAACCGAAGATCCGCATTCGGCGCTGGCCGAAGCGCTCGCTCGTCAGCGCAAGCATGATATCCGGCGCGGAATGACGCATTCCGGGCCGCATCGTGATGACCTTTCGTTGATACTCGACGGACGCGAGCTGCGGGTGTTCGGATCGGCAGGTCAGCAGCGAACGGCTGCGATTGCGCTGCGAATGCTTGAAGGTGCGACGCTGCGCGCAGCGCGTGGAGTGGCGCCGGTGATGCTGCTCGATGATCCGTTTGCCGAGCTCGATGTGCGCCGATCGACGAGAATACTCGAGCTGCTCCGAAACGCGGGACTTGGACAGACTGTGCTCGTGGTACCGCGTGAGACCGACATTCCGCCGGAGCTGCTCGGTCTCGAGCGACGCCGAATTAACGCCGGTGTCATCGAAGGAGCGGCTGCATGAACGAAAGGAAGCGGCGTCCGGTGCCGATATCCGAGGCCGTTGGCAGTTTTCTAAAAAGGCAGGGCCTTCAGAAGCGGCTCGAGCAGGCGGGCGCAATCGACGACTGGCCGAAAGCGGTCGGTGACCGGATTTCGGCGGTCACCAGGCCTCTCTCCGTGACGCCCGACGGGACTCTTTTCGTGGCTGTGCTGACCCACGCGTGGATGACCGAGCTGTCGCTTCTGGAGCCCGAGCTGCTCAAGGCCTTGAGCGCGATTCAGGGCCGCCGGACGATCAGAAAAATCCGGTTCCAACTCAATCGCTAAGTCGTTTCGGAATCCGAAAGGGTAGCGCGAATCTACGGCAAATGCAAACGTCGCCACAGTTGAGCCAACCACCGGACTGGTCAGAGGCAGGGGGATAGGAACGGCAACGATCATGGCCGCCGGCGGAGGAGCGACGGGCAGCGTGACGATCGCGGTCGATGTCGTCTTCGGCCCGGTCTCGAGGTGCAGACCCGATTCGGTTACTGCTGGGGCTTGAACCGAAGCGGGCAAGTCGGTGACGGCACGATTACCAACCGGCAGGTACCGGTCTTGGTTGACGGCGGTAGTCGGCGCTTCGGCACCATCAACGCGAGTACCTTTGCGGCCTGCGCAATAGAGTCGGAGACGGGACTTGGTTACTGCTGGGGTTTCGTCGGTGGCCCGACACCCACACTTGTGCCGCGGCCGGCGGCAACCGATAAGTAGCCGTCAGCTTCTGCCTCGTTACGCAGTAGTCTCGGCGATCTCGACCTCGATCCCGCCCGTCCAGCCTGCAACAATGTTGTAGATCACGCACGCGATGGCCGTGAAGACGAATCCAATCAGGCCGTAGACAATCGGCACCAGAATCACGTACCCCATGCCAATTCCCGCCCCGCTCGGAGCATACATCCTGGCGACCAGGAAGAACGGCATGAGCACAACACCCATCAGGGCGTACAAAACTCCGAGCACCTTTGCCGTCTGACCAACCCCGAACCGGTGAATGCGTTGTGCCATTGTGACCCCACTGTTAGAGGGAATCTTGCGTCACGTGAATATGGCACGAAACGA
>JBDTNA010000152.1:0-7468 GCA_039933985.1 Gemmatimonadales bacterium
TTGCGGCTGATCCCTCTCAACCACGCTACTTGCCACATGCTGGCCTCCGCGACACAATGAGTAATGCTCGGAGGTACGACATGACTCGCGCATCACTCGTCGCGACCGCGGTTCTCTGCCTGGTTTCAGCAGAACGCCTAAGTGGCCAGGATCACAGCCACATTAGTGCCGCGGAAAAGCTCGGCATCGTCCATTTTGCCACGTCGTGCAACCCGCGAGTTACTCAGCAATTCAACCGCGCAGTCGCATTGCTGCACTCCTTCGAATTCGGCGCGTCGATCAAGGGCTTCAATGACGTGCTGACCGCCGACTCGACGTGCGCGATGGCCTACTGGGGAATCGCGCTCAGTCGCTGGTCAAATCCGATGGCCCCTGGTAATAAATCGCCGGTACTGCTGCGACAAGGAAGCGACGCCGCTGCCAACGCGATGCGACTCGCGGGCGGTGTCACCGAGCGTGAGCGCGGATACATCACGGCTGTAAACAAACTCTACGAAGACTTCGAGCAGAAGGATCAGCCTTCGCGCGTCTCCGCGTATGAACGAGCGATGAACGATCTCGTGGTCGCACAACCGGCTGATACCGAGGCGATGATATTCCATGCGATCTCGCTCACTGCGTCGGCGTCACCCGCGGACAAGAGGTACGCCAATCAACTGAAGGCCGGTGAAATCCTGGAGAAACTCTGGGTGGAGCAGCCGAACCACCCCGGAATCGCTCACTACATCATTCATACTTACGACTACCCGACCCTCGCGGGAAAGGCGCGCGCTGCAGCACGACGTTATTCAAGCATTGCACCCTCTGCAGCCCACGCTTTGCACATGCCCTCGCACACATTTACGCGCGTCGGAATGTGGACCGAGTCGGTAAACGCGAACGGTCAGTCCATGAAAGTCGCGCTGAGCACGGGCTCGATCGCGGAGGCGCTGCACGCTGCTGACTACGCGATGTACGCGAATCTGCAGTTGGGAAGGGAATCGGCTGCGAAAAGAATTCTTGAAGAGCTGCCTGCACTCGCGGCGCGTTTCGACCCCAGCGTGGTTACAGGTGCTGCGCCTCCTTCCGCGGGCGTGTTTGCAATCGCCGCGATACCTGCACGTTGGACACTCGAGCGGAACGCATGGGCCGAAGCAGCGGCGCTCGAGCCGAGATCGACCGCGTATCCATATGCTGACGCTATGACGTGGTTCGCACGATCACTCGGCGCGTCGCGCACGGGCGATGTTGCGAAGGCAAGAACAGCCATCGATTCGCTCGCGTCGATTCAGCGGAGGCTCAGTGAAAAGGGCGAGCTGTACTGGGCAGAGCAGGTGGCGATCCAGAATCTCGAAGCGGAAGCGTGGCTCGATCTGGCCGAGCGTCGCGTGAACCCGGCGCTCATGCGAATGCACGAAGCCGTGAAGCGTGAAGACGCGACGGAGAAAAGCGCTGTAACACCCGGACCGTTAGCGCCGGCGCGCGAGCTGCTTGGTGACATGCTGGTGGAGCTCAAGCGACCGGCGGAGGCAAAAGCCGAATATCGTGCGGTGCTCAAGAAGGAGCCAAACAGGCGCAGAGCCCTGCGTCGATCGCTTGCTGCGGGTTAGCTAGACCGAGCAAGCCTCGACTGCTTCCCGCAGTGACGTCAACGGATCGCGGGTTGGCACGAACTCGTGCGCGACAAAGCTGGGGAAGCCTGTATCGGCTATCGCCTTCGCAACTGCGCCCCAGTTCAGCTCCTGAGTGTCATCGAGCTCGTGCCGCCCTGGAACACCGCCGGTGTGAAAGTGCGCGATGTACTGAATGTTGTCGCGAATCGTTCTGATTACATCGCCTTCCATGATCTGCATGTGATAGATGTCGTACAGCAGCTTCACGCGCTGTGAGCCGACAGACCTCATCACTTCGACACCGAACGCGGTGTGATCTCCCTGATAGTCCTTGTGGTCTACCTTGCTGTTCAGCAGCTCGACGCAGATGGTCACACCGTGCCGCTCAGCCAGCGGCGCAATGCGCTTCAACCCTTCGCTGCATGTTTTGATTCCCTCGGCATCGCTTCGTCCTTCCCGGTTGCCGAACATCGCGATCACATTGGGCACGCCGCGCTTCGCGGCGAGCGGAATAGTTCGCTCGAGCTCGCCGATCAGCATCGCGTGACTCGCGCGGTTGTTGAATCCGTTGCCAAGGAAGTCACGTCGGTCTGTGGGATATCCCATCGAACAAACCAGGCCATGGTCGTATACGACATCCCATTCGGCTGGCTGAAGCAGATCGATGGCGGCGAGTCCCATCGCCTTGCACGCGTCGCAAAACTCGGCGAGAGGAATCTTCGAATACGGCCATCGTGAGACTGACTGTTTGAGCCGCCCCTTTCGCGTTGGCTTTGACGCAAAGGCAACTGCAGGCGAAAAATCGGCGAGAAGACCCGCCCCTGCAGCGGCCGCAAGTCGCGCTACCATGGAGCGCCGGCTGATCACTATGGAAGCGCTTTGATTCTGATGTTGCGGAACTCCACGTGGTCACCGTGGTCCTGGAGTCCGATGTGACCTTCAGCCGCGGTTCCAAAAAGTGGATACTCATGGAACTTGGCTTTTACGACGCGGGCCTTCCAGTCAGCACTACCCAGCTCGTACTCGAACAACTTCACGCCATTGAGCCAGTGCTCGATGTGATTCCCGTTCGCGACAATTCGCGCGTGGTTCCACTCTCCCGCAGGATGAACCACTCCTCGCGGCGCTGGATACAGAGCGTAGTTCGCGCCGGCTGATGTCAGCGGATCGGTTCCATTTTCGTGTCGCGCGTCGTCGAGGACCTGCATCTCCGGCGAGGCCTTCCATATGGTGTCAACCTCTTCCGTCGCACGATAGAAAATGCCGCTGTTTCCCTTCTCGGCGACTTTCCAGTCGATCGCGAGATCGAAGTTACGGAACTTGTCGGTGGTGATGATGTCGCCCGCGGCGGTGTCTGCACGGACGAGCGATCCATCGATCACCCTCCACGAATTCGAAATCGTCGACTTGCCGAAGTTGCGCCATCCGGTCGTCGTCTTTCCGTCGAAGAGAAGACGCCATCCATCGGCTTGTTCGCCGGGAGAGAGGACGTTTGCTGTCACTGATTGATCGGGCCCAGGCTTCATGGTGGTGCATGCGAGAGCAAGCAAGTTGATCGATGCGGCAGTGACGACCGACACTATCGCGCGCGGTAGCAGCTTCATGTGGCGTTGACCTCTCCTCTCTCAGGCATGTGGAGCCCACGCTTTGTCGCCCTTGTGATAATCGACCGAAGGATCGAAACGACCGGGAGTCTCTACGTAGCGCAGCGCCTGCGTCATTCCGATCTCCGATGTGAAGTAGCCGAGCAATGAAAGCTCCTTCATCATGCGGAAGTAGTGCGATGGTGGATCTTCTGTAATCGCTGTTGCTGCTCCCGCATCCGCACCCGGTGCCGACTCTTTCCGCGGATCCGGCATGTGCGCTTCAGACGCCTTTTCCATTGCGTCGGAGCGCGCCTCCATGAATGACTTCTGGTCTTTGTCGAGTGCCTCGAGTACCGAAAGCCGTTGCGCGGGCGTCGCCTTCATGAACGACACTTTGTGCGCTTTCATTGTTGCCGCATCGATCGCAGGTATTCCATCGCGAAAGACCTTGCGGTCGCGCGCGGAGTACGAGTCTCGCACCATCACCGCCATGAAAGCGCCGGTCTTTGCCGCCTTCGCTCCCGGTGTGCTCGTCGTTGGCAGAATTGTGTCCGCGACTTCATCGAGAAATGCGATCTCATCGCCGGTGAATGGTGCGTCGGTGTTGGGCTTTGCTGCTTCATCCTCTCTGCATCCAGTGATCAACGCGCTCCCGCCGATCAATGCCATTCCGCCGAGTATCGCCGACACTCGAAGAACCGCCTGGCGCCGTGTGATCAGCTCCTGCTCGCTGAGCTCGTCGTTTGAAGACATCGATGATTTCTCCCGTTACAGATTGCGGCGATTGAGCTCGTTCACGGCAAAGTCCGCTGCGCGGGCCGTGAGCGCCATGTACGTCAGTGAAGGATTGACACACGCAGCCGACGTCATGCACGAGCCGTCGGTGACGAACACATTCGGCGCATCCCACACCTGGTTATGCTTGTTGACCACTGAAGTCTTCGGATCGCGACCCATTCGCGCCGTGCCCATCTCGTGAATTCCCATGCCCGGGAAGTAGGGGTTGTCGTAGCTGTTCACGTTCTTCGCCCCGCACTGCTCGAGCAGATCGGCCATGTCAGCGGCCATGTCCTTTCGCATCATCCGCTCGTTCTCGCCGGTCCCGCAGTCGATCTTGACAACGGGCAGACCCCATTTGTCCTTCTTCGTCTGGTCGAGCGTTACCTGGTTCGCGTGATTGGGCAGCATTTCGCCGAACGCGGTAGCCCCAATTCCCCACTTGCCCGGCTCGGTCAGTGAATCCTTGAAAGCTGCGCCTACGCCGAGCTCCGCAACCGCACGTGACCATCCAGCTCGGCCGGCGCTTCCCTGATATCCGAATCCGCGCAGATACTCGCGTTTGTCGCCGAAGAGATTTCGATAGCGCGGGATGTAGAAACCAGTGGGGCGCCGGCCGTAGTAATACTTGTCCTCCATTCCATCGAGCGAGCCCTGGGCACCGACACGGAAATGGTGGTCCATGAGATTGTGTCCGAGCTCGCCGGAGCTCGAGCCGAGTCCGCCCGGCCACACGTCGGTTGCCGATCGCAGCAACAGCCACGTTGTGTTGATCGTGGACGCGCACAGGAAAATGACTGGAGCCTTGTAATCCGTCGTTTGGTCTGTGACAGCGTCGATTACGCGAACGCCGGTCGCGCGTTTCTTGTCTCGATCATAGAGAACTTCGGTGACGATCGAAAACGGCTTGAGCGTCAGCTTGCCTGTCTTCGCGGCGGCCGGAAGCGTCGATGACTGTGTGCTGAAGTACGCGCCGTACGGACAGCCAAGCCAGCACGCATCCCTGTATTGACAGGCAGAGCGGCCTTCGTGCGCCTGAGACAGATTTGCGACCCGGCCGGGAATGATGTGACGCTTTCCGTCGAACAATTTCTTGACTCGCCCCGCCACCAGCTGCTCGCCGGTGTTGAGTGGCATCGCCGGAAGGAATTGTCCATCTGGAAGCTGCGGAAGGTTTTCGTGAGAGCCCGCGATTCCCGCGTGACGCTCGACGTGATCGTACCACGAAGCGATGTCAGCGTAGCGGATGGGCCAGTCGACTGCCGTGCCGTCCTTGGCATTGGCATCGAAATCGAACTCGCTCCACCTGTAACTCTGACGTCCCCACATCAGCGACTTTCCGCCGACCTGATATCCCCGGAACCAGTCGAACCGCCTCACTTCGCTGTAAGGCGATTCCTTCTCGTTCACCCAGAATGAGAGATTCTTTTCATTGAGTGGGTAGTCGCGCTTGAGGACGGGGTACATCTCCTCCATCGCCTTTGTGCGGCCGCCGCGATGAGCATACTCCCACGGCGCTTTGGTGGCATTGACGTAATCCTTGATGTGCTCGACGTTGCGTCCGCGCTCGAGCATGAGTACCCGAAGGCCTTTTTCCGTCAGCTCCTTCGCGGCCCATCCTCCGGATATTCCGGATCCTACAACGATCGCATCGTACTCGGGACTCTGCATCGCTAATGCATCTCCTCTCAGGGCTTCGACTTTTGACAAAGATGTTATGCAGCAAGACGCGTACAAATGCAAATTCGGCGGCAATGCGTGCCAGGGTCATCATTTTCGACGGGGTCAAGACCGCCTTGGTGATTCCATCGGAGAAGAGTTCCAGTGTAGCGATCTGGCTATGGGTTCGCTGCATAAAATTCTTGAGCTGCGTTGGACGGCTGGTCAATGAGCTCAGCCATGCTGTAGTGATTCAGTTTGGAGTTGCGCAAATGCTTACGGAGTACGCATTTGGGAACCTTCCGCGCATTGGGGACAACCGCAGAAGGCCGGGCGGTGTCCGGTTCCTTTCAAAGGCGAAGATGGCGAAGAAAGATGCGGCTGGAGGGAGCTACTGTTGCGTCTGCTTCACAACCCAGCTCACCATCGTCGGAAAGTAGTCCGGTGAGTACCGTGTGCGTGTACGGCGGCTGCCGGCCAGTGTGAACTCGGTGATCCCGTGATCGGTGTGGGGGAATATTCGAGTCTGAATGTTCTTTCCATTCTTCCGGAGCTTCGCTAGCGCGGCGATGGTCGGACCCGGTGGTGCCTCGATGTCGTCGCCGGCGATGAGCCAGAGAATCGGGATATTGAGCCGCTCGAGGGTAGGCACTGAGTCGTAGAAAGGATCGATGTATGTCTTGAACATGTTCGGCACGACGACCTTGGCCTGTTCAATTCCCATCTGTGCAACTGAGCCTGCCCACGTCGGGATGTCGGGCAGCGCTTTCATCCATGGTTTGTCGCGATACTGGGTGAGTTTCGACTCGATCTCGCCCCAGCCGTCTGCAAACGCACGCTCGGCAGCACGGTGAATGGCGCTGTTGAGCTCCTCGAACTCGCGGATGTCGGCCTCACTGAATCCTCGCTCCCGCAATTTCAGGGGAGCTTCCATTCGATCTTCCTCTGCCACCGACATTGTCATGCCGTAGCCGACGAGCATGAAACGGATGCCCGGATCCTTCGACGCAGCGAGTGGAGCAACCCATCCGCCCTGGCTGAATCCGACAACGCCGATGTGCGAAGTGTCGATGTCAGATCGTTGGCGAAGCCAGTGCGTCGCGGCAACAACGTCGTCCGACAACACGGAGAACATCTGCAGGTACTCACCACCCGATCTCCCCGTTCCTCGCTTATCGAAGACGAACATGGCAACGCCGTTTGCCGCGAAGAGGTAAGGGTCCCACGTTCGATCCACGGATGCAGCGTTGTCGGAGCCGTGAACAAAGACAACCACCGGAGATTGCCGCGGGCCGTTGGCTGGCCGAGTCAACTTGCCAAACAGCTTGATGCCGCCGCTCGTGAATGTCGCGGTGTCTTCCTTCAACGCGAGCCGCATGCCGCGTCGTAAACGCGCACCCTTCCGTGCGATGGTAAGCTCGCGCGCTCGGCCGTGTGAGTCGAGCCACACGCGGTATTTGTTGAGCGTCGGCGTGGCGCCGGTCCATCCATCTGACGATGTGAGTGTCACCGAGTCGCGCCGATAGAGCCGATGGCTTGCGCCGCTCTCGAAGTCAACGAAGCGCCAGCTTGTATCGCTCGCATCAGTCGGATAGAGAGCGACGATGCCGCCATCGCCCATTTTCCACGCGCCGCGAAGGTCCATTGAAGTGAGAGTGCGCTTCGTGGTTTGTTGCGCGCCGAGTATTCCGGAGGTGAGGCACGCGATGCCGAGAAAGAATGCGACGCCGAACACGCCGGCATGAGGGAGACGAACGCACTGGCGGGTCATTGAAGTCCTGGATGGCGAGGCAGTGACGACTGGAGTTACGTCACATCCGGCTCTACGCCGCCCCGCTCTTATTGTTTCGCGTC
>JBDTNA010000153.1:0-7448 GCA_039933985.1 Gemmatimonadales bacterium
GATGATCGGAAGATCGACGAGCAGCGGAATGCCGCTCTTCGAGCTCGTCACCTGGGTCACCGTCAGTCCACCGATGACCGCCGTCTCGCCGTCTGCAACGAGAAGCTGATTGTCGGCGCGTTGTTTTCCGAAGATGAAGCCGACGTCAGACGAAGCGAGCTGCGCATCCGAGTTCTCGGCATGCAGCTTGAGCAGGATCTGGCGGTTGTTGGTGATGTGCGGAGTAACGCTGAGGATGATTCCGACTTCCTTCAGCTGAACCGTGGCGCGCGGTACGTTCTGATTTCCCTGCGCTCCTCCGCCACCCTGCTGACCCTGCGTTCCAAGATCGAGAACGCGGATCGGGATTTCCTGACCAACGAGGATCTCAGCGCGACGATTGTCGAGCGTCACGATGCTCGGCTCCGCCTGAAGATCTGCAAGGCGGACTTCCTGCAATGCGTCGAGAAAGCTGGTGAGCTGGAACTTTCCAAGTGCTGCGGAGAAAACGAGCTTGAGCGCCGGGTTAACAACTCGGGCGTTGGCGTTCGCAATCGCGGCCAGCGCGTTGCCGCCGAGCATCACGCGGTCGCCGGTGACCTGTGTTCCGCCACCGAAAGCGTCGGGTACTCCGTCGCCGTTCGTATCGACTGGCTTCGCGGTCGAAGGATCGATGCGCTGAACGAGTTGGCTGAAGAACTGATCGTTCCCTGTGCCGAGGTCGTACGAGAGACCAAGCTCTTCGATGTCGGTGCGATTGACGAAAATGATCTTCGCCTTGATCGCAACCTGCGGGGTGCGCACGTCGAGATTCTTGACGTATGAAAGCAGGTCCGGCATGCGTGACGGCGTTTCAGTGATAAGAAGCGTGTTCGTCGCTGTATCAGCTGCAATTGCTCCGCGTGCGAAGCAGCTCGTCTGCATGTTCTGCTGTGACTGCGGAACGCTGCCCGGCGTGCAATCGCGCGCGAGCAGGCCAGACAGCGTCTGAACGAGTGAGCTGGCGCTCGCATAGTTCACCGCGACCATTTGAGTGATCAACGGTTCGGAGGCCTGCTTCGACTGAATGTTCTTGTAGCTGTCTACTGTAATGATTCCGGAGATCGCGTCTTCGGCAGCTGCGAGTCCCTGGCCCTGAAGAATCGCGCGAAGCGCAACATCCCATGGCTGGTTCTTGATCTCAGCGGTGATCGTACCGGACACATCCTTGCCGACGACGATGGTGCGTCCGGAGAAGGCTGCGAACGCTGCGATGACGTCGCGGATATCGGCGTCCTGGTATGTGACGGTGATGCGCGGCTGGTCAGATGCGACCGAAGCGGATGAAAGCTTGAACTGCTTCGACGCGGCCTTTGGATCAACCTCATCCACGTCGTCGCTGCTGATGTTCGCGTCGGGAGTCACCGATGGATAGTCTGTTGCTGCGGACTTCGGACTGCGGACTCCGGACTGCGGGGCGGGGGGCTGATAGGCTGGCGCTGGCGGCTGATATGCCGGCGGCGCGCTCACAACCTTTGCAGGTGTTGTTGCTGTCGTCGCCGTCGTCGCGGTCGTCGCTGTCGCTGCTGGAGCGGCTGAAGTCTTCTGCGACTCGGCTGCATAGCGCGATGCCAGCTCAGGCGATGAATGCCACGCTGCGAAATTGCCGGCAGCGCCGGAAACTGTGACGCGAACTTCGCCGTTCTTCCGCGACACTTCATATGCGTGCGCGGCATCCATCTCGATCACCACGCGAACTGTAGTCGGATTGAACTGAGCGGCGCGAACATTGATGACGCCACCGCGGGCGAGCCTGTCGTAGCGCGGTGCCATGCTCAGCACCGCACCCTTGAGGTCGACGACGACGCGATACGGTGCTTCGAGCGCGAAGTCGTCGACATCGACCGAGGCATCGACTCCAATCACTATCTCGGCCCTGCCTGAGGCCGGGATGACGCTGACCGACTTTACCGCCGGAGCGTTAACGGATATCGGGCTTGCCGAACTTCCCTCGCTGATAGCGGCGGCCTGAAGACTTCCAGCTGCCGGGATAAGCGCGAGAGCGGCAACAGCCGCCAGGAACTGCCTCATTGCGTCCTCACTTTGGTTGAATCCGTCATCGCCAGCGATTCCTGCCGGCTGTAGCCAAACTCCTCGATGCCGAACACCACGTTCTTCTCGTGGATTGCGGCGACGCGCATGCGGCCAAGCTCCTGGCCGACTTTCACGCGGTACTGCTCCTTCGTTGACAGGTCGCGGAGAACCGCGACGGAGTTGCGACCAGTCGCATCGAATGCGATCGCGACCAGCTTGAGATCGCCAAGCAGCGGACGAAGCTCTTCAGTGTTCATCAATGAGAAGAACGGATCGCGACGACCCATTCCCGGATATGCGTAGGTTTCGCGGTTGATCAGCACTTCAGGCGCAGCCGATTTGGGCGAAGCAACCGGACTCTGAGGAACTGCAACGCCCACTGGCGCGCGCTTTTTGTCTGCAGTCGCCGCAGTGTTTGCCGCGACCTGCACGACACGTGGCTTCGCGGGCGCCTGCGCATGCGCCGCGTACGTGATCGCTACGCCCGCAACGAGCAGTACCGCGCAGCTGATCGCGACGCTCTTGTTCAATGTCATCGGTTGGTCTCCGGTGCTGCGCCGTTGTCCGTCGGCTGCGACGCGTGCGCGATGTAAGTCTGGATCTGGAAATCGGTGTCGAGCGTCGACTCGCCGTCCTTCGGGCGCGCTTTCTTCTTCTCGACTGCCGTCTGCTGCTTCACGTCGAGCGCGACAGGCGCGACGATGCGGTTGAGCGATCCGACGTTCGTGAGGAACCCGGCCAGCGCGTGATATCCGCCCTTGACCGAGACCTTGTAGCGATACGTATCGAACTGCTCACCAATGAGGACAGGCATCGGCTCGACCGATGCGAGATCGAGTCCGACTCGGCGGGCGGCCGTCGAGACATTCTCCAGCAGGCCAGGCACTTCGTTGGTTGTCGGGACGAGCTGCTGAAGAACCTTCAGGCTTGCCTGATATTCAGCTGACTGCTGAACGAGTCTGGCAACACTTCCGTTCGTCAGGTCGACCTTCGCCTGCTCGTTTTTCTTGTCGAGCGTATTCACATGCTCTTCGAGCACCGCGATCTGCTCGCGGTTCGGCAGATACATGAAGTACGCGTATGCCCCGGCGAGTCCGAGCGTGATCACGGTGACTGAGATCAGGATCTGATCGCGCCTGGAAAGATTGGCTCCGATTGCCATGTCAGTTCTCTCCCACGGACATCGATACGGTCCGAACGAGGAATGCGGGCGGCTTCTGCGATTCCGCCTCGAGCTGGAATTCGGTCACTTCCTTACTGTCCACGAGAACGAGGTCCGATCGAGTGAGCTGCACGTTCTGAATGAACGGCGATGCCTCGAGTGTCTTCATGAAGAGCGTCAGGGCCTGGATGTCCACCGTGTGGCCGACGATGCGGAACTTCGTCGAGCGTGAGGCGACGGCGAGCACCGAGTCTGTGCGCGCCTTCTTCTCCGCAACGGTTGGCTGCTTTGCGGCAGCAGCGCCGGCTGCCGGCGCTTTCCTCGCACCGGTCGAATCCTGAAGGGCGGAGCTCGGCGGCGCGCTCGTCTGCGTGACGAACGTCAACCAGGTGTACTGCGGCAGCGCGTTGCTGATCTCTTCGAGCAGATGGGGCCAGAGGTACCGGCTGTCATCGATCGACTTGATGATCGCGACCTGCTGATACAGTGAGTCGCGCGTCGCTTCGGCTTTCGCCTTTGCCTGGAGCACGACCTTGTAGCGCGCCGAGTCCTGCATTGCGCGCGTCTCACGCTCGACGAGCGTGCGCTGCTTCGACTGCTGTCCAATGAAGAGAAATCCGCCGATAAGAACCGTCGATGCAACGGTTCCGACTGCGGCGAGGAAATACTTGTCCTTTACGCTTGAGACAGCGCCAGAGAACATTCCAGAGACGTTGAAGTCGCTGCCCTGCGACTTGCCTGACGTTCCGGGGAGAAGATTGACCTGGATCATGAGTATTGGGTCCGGTGCGGGCTACTGGCGGAGCGCAAGGCCGATGGGAAGCATGAGAAGCGGCGCGACCTCGTCGGTCGTGAGCGACTCGAGTGCCCCATCGCGGATGTTGAGCCGCGCAAGCGGATTGGCGTGCTCGACTGCAATCTTGAGACGGTTCGCGAGAATCTCGGCGAGACCCGGCGTACGTGATCCGCCGCCGCAGATGTAGACGGCGCGCAGCTGCGCGGAGCTCTTCGAGGTCGTGAGGAAAGCCGCGGCGCGCTCGACGCCAGTCGCGATTTCCTCGACGCGTGCGGCGAGAACACTGTCAAGCTGCGCGGAGCGATCATAGCCGCGAATGAGATTCTCGGCGTCGCGCGCAGCGATTCCGTGCTGGCGCTGAAGATCCTCGCTGAACCGGCGTGTGCCGAGCGGCAGGTCGCGAGTGAGAATCGGAACGCCATTGTCCATGATGTTCACGTTCGTGACTTCGTTACCGACGTTCACCAGTCCGACGAAGCCCTTCATCGCTTCGGGGTAGTTCACCTCGAAAGCGTTGTGAAGAGCAAATGCGTCGACATCGACGATGGTCGGTATCACGCCGGCATCCGCGAGAATGCGCATCTTCGCGTCGACGAGATCACGCTTGGCCGCGACGAGAAGGACGTTCATCTCATCCGAGTTCCGTCCTGCGTCGAGGATCTGAAAATCGAGCTCGACCGATTCGACGTCCGGCACGTGCTGTTCCGCTTCCCAGCGCATCAGCTCGCGCGCCTGCTTCTCCTTCACGCGCTCGGTCTGAATCTTCTTGATGATCACGTCACGCCCGCCAACCGCTGTGACGATGTGTTTCGAGCTGACGCCGGCCGTATCGAGTGCAGCGCGGATCGCATCGGATACGATGCCCGGATCCATTACTTCGCCTTCGACGATTGCGTCCGGCTGAAGCTTGGTGATCGCGACCTTCACGAGCTCGGGCGAACCCTTGCCGTGATCTATAACAGCGATCTTGATGAGACCTGATCCAACATCGAGCCCGACTGTTGTTTTCTTGCGGCCGAAGAGTGCCATGATTTCAAAGGCGGGAGGAGACTTCTGTTGATTGCACGCTAGACACGATTCACATGACGACGAGGTAACAGGCAGAATGCGTCACATCTGATACGCGGACGACCACGCTTGCTCGCTGACACGAAATGCACGCGATACTCCGGAGGAATCGCGGGTTGTTCCCACCGCAACGGAGATGCGGCGACGCGCGCGCACGCTTGACGAGGAGACAATTCTCCCCTCAGCAGTAACGAGAAAGAGCGCGCTGTCGAGACGGGTTACGTACACCGTGCTCTCGAGCGGCGGATCGTTCGCTGGACTTCGTACAATGACGCTTCCCATTGTCATTGCGTCACATTCTGCGCACGCCCAGTAAGCAACCGTGAGAAATGCCTCGCGTTCTGCGTATGCGCTGGCCTGTTGATCGGCGATCTCGGCGGCGGTTGCAGATGTTTCCTGGTGTGTTGCGAACAACGCGCCGGTAACCATCGCAGCGATCAGGACAATTGCGATGAGCGCTGCGGCCAGCGCGAACCCCGCTCTGCATTTCATCTCCGATTCCGCGGCGATACCGACACGACGAGCGAGTCGCGAAAGGCAATCCTGGAATCGCCAGTCAGCGACACCGCGCGAGATGTCTTGCCTCTCAGGACGATGTCCACGCGCGCAATCGCTGTCGACGGAACAGCAACCTCAGCACCGTCGGCATTGAAGTACCGAAACGACAGTCCGCTGGCCGACGATGATGCGTAGCCGCGATATGGTCCGCTCACCGGCTGAATGGCGGCGCAAGCACCCGACGATACGCCGCATCGGCGATAACCGAGGTACCACTCGTTATCCGATGATCGGTAGAGGCTGTACCGGACCCGCCGCACGAATGCGATTGGAGCACCCTTTCGAATTGCAACAGACGGAGACTGCGCGAGTGTCAGCAGATATCCGCTCGCTCCCGCTGACGCATCGCCAGGTGCAGTGAATCCGGTTGACGCGGGGCACGAAGACGAGAGAGCGCGCGAAGCGAATGCCGCTATCCGGAGAGTCTCCCATCTGCTCGAGTCGGGTACTGTTGACGCCGCGTAGAGCACAGCGAGATCGCCTGTATCGGGTTGAAACAGCATCGACGTCAGCGAATTGCCGCGGGAGAGCACGAGCGGAGGAAGGCCGATTGTCGCTCCCACGGGTGCACTGCACGCGACCGACGTTGCAATGGTCGCATACATCTCGATGGCCGAGTCGGTCGTGATCGGCATTCCGAACCGCGCGACCGCTGCGCTCCGAATGTCGCTGACGAGTACATCCGCTCCATCGCGCGCCTGACCGCGAGCATCGAGGATCTCACTGGCCGAGGAGTAGAAGCGCTGTTGTCGCGAAAGAGTCAGCGTCATTGCGACTGCGGCGAGCCCGGCGATAGCGGTTGCGACAAGCAGCTCCACCAGCGTGAATCCGGGACGCTGCGTCAATCGCATGGCACGGCCGAGAGGAAACGGTCGGAGTGCATTCCGAGTGCGGATTTTCGTTCAAGTGTTTGTTCGAGAGTCGCGGCAGCGCCGCCGTTGACTGTCCATACTGACCGAATGCCGAGCTTACTTTCTTCACCGCTCGTAAGCGTGCCGCAGCCCAATGCGATGGCCCGTTCGGCGCGCGACTGCGCAATTGTCATTGCGTTCGAACGAAGTGTGCTGAGGCCGATCTGCTTGACTACTATCGCCGATCCGGCCGCCAGTCCCAGGCCACCGATCGCGAACACCAGCATCGCGACAATCACTTCGATGAGGGTCAGGCCGTTCCGCTCGCGTTTCATGGTGGAATGATCGGCGAGCGCCTTGTCTAGCGAGACATCAGCTGTGACCGCGAAGCATCGAATGAATGCGATGCCTGCTGCCCGATGCCCGATGCCCGATGCCCAATGCCCGATGTCCGCTGCCCGACGCCCGATGCCGCCAATTACAATTGACCTTTGAGTTTTTTCAGAAGGCCGTGCAGCATCATTCGGACGTCGATGATTTGATTGAGGAGGTTGTCGAAGTCGGATTTTTTGATCATCCCCAAATCGCGTCCGAGCTGAGCGTGCCCTTCAGCCTCGGAAACGGAGGCAAGCGCGTAGCTCAGAAAACGAGCGAATTCGCGCGGACTCGAATGGGCGCTTCCCTCCACGATATTCGCGGCAACCGACATCGTTGCTCGAACCAATTGATCACGAAGTGTTGCGCTGGATGCTCCGCGCATGCTTACCGCGATGCGATGCGCTTCGACAGCCAATACCTGCGCGGCCTGCCACACGCGGAGATTTCGGAAATTGCCCATATCGTCAACATCGCCGATAGCGGCTTTGGCGTGCCATCGATCACCCGCTCTCGCAATGATTAAGCGACCAGCGGGCAGCGGGCAGCGGAAAAAAAGAAGGCGGCCACAGTGACTGGGCCGCCT
>JBDTNA010000154.1:0-7438 GCA_039933985.1 Gemmatimonadales bacterium
GACCAGAAAGGCGCGTAGCCCGCGAGAACTTTTCCAAGAACTCCCACCGCGATGAGCGCGAGTCCGATCACGATCGCTTTCGGGTCGGTCAATGTCTTGAGCTCTACCGCGGCGCCAACCACCGCGAAAAAGATCGGCACGAAGAAGTGCCCGATCTGGGTTGTAGTCTTTTCTATCGCGTCTCGTTGAGGCGTGTTGTGCAGCACGAGGCCAGCCGAGAACGCGCCAATAATCGTCGCAGATCCTGCCGCATCTGCGAGTAACGCCAGTAGAAATGCAAAAGTGAGCCCGGCAACTCCAAGCGTGCCCGTTGCCTCAACCGCATTGATCGCGCGAAAAAGGGGTGGAACGACGAGTCCGCCAAGCAGCAGGGCAGCCGCCACGAATCCGATGGCAACTACGGTGGTAAGTGCCACACCCCAGACCGAAGGCACTATGCCGCCCACGAGACCGCTCACCACCGAAAGAATTACGAGCCCGACGATGTCGTCGAGAACAGCTGCACCAAGCACGATCTGACCTTCCGGTGTCTCGAGCCGGCCCAGGTCAGAGAGTGTTCGTGCGGAAATTCCGATGGACGTGGCAGTCAGCGCGGCGCCAGCGACGATTGCGGGTATGTTGCCGAGCCCGAGAGCAATCGCCGCCGCGTATCCAAGACCAAACGGGAGAGCGACACCGGCTAGTGCCACTGTCGTTGCTTCACTTCCCACGTTCATCAAGGATTTGAGGTCGGTATGAAGTCCGATCTCGAACAACAGGACCAACACGCCGATTTCCGCGAGTGCGTGAAGAACCGGATCAGTCGGATCGAGAATTCCGAGGAGCGATCCGCCCAGAAGGACACCGGCGACGAGCTCGCCAACTACGGCAGGCTGGCCGAAGCGCTGAGCGATCACGCCAAGGAGTTTGGTCGCAATCATGATTGCGACGAGGGCGGCAAGAACCTGCGGGAACGAGTGTTCGGTCATTCAGGTCCCACGAGCCGGGGTCGGGCGAATGAGTAACCGGCTCTATTACGCGACCGGTTTCGCCAGTAATTTTCGAGTCCTGCAACTGCCCTTGAAAATGGGCAACATCGAGACGTAAAGAATGTCTACAACTGATCTACGTAGCGCCAAGATCGCCCAGATCGCAGCCTGTCCGCAACTGCTTCGCAAGGCCGTCGAAGGGCTCTCCGATCCACAACTCGACACACCATACCGCGACGGCGGCTGGACGGTGCGCCAGGTGGTTCACCATGTCGCCGACTCGCACGCGAACGCCTACTTAAGATGTCGCTGGACTGTGGCCGAGGACAATCCGACGATCAAGACGTACGATCAGGATCGGTGGTCGACGTTTCCGGACATGAAGCTTCCGCTCGAGCCTTCGTTCAAGATCATCGAAGGACTGCACGAGCGATGGGTGACATTTTTCAAAACACTTCCTGAAGAGGCGTGGTCGAGAACGGCGATTCACCCCGAGCGCGGCTCGGTCACGCTCGAGAACTTTCTCGATATCTACAGCGGACACGGCGCGAACCACACCGCGCAGATCACCGGCTTGAGGGCTCAGAAAGGCTGGTGAGGTAAGAAGCTTGCTTCTCCCCGCTATTCCGCGAGTGGAGCATAGAAGATTGCTCCGCTTCTTCACGATTCTGCCCGTGATACTGGGCACCCTCGTGTCACTGACGGGCGTCACGGTTCTTCTCGCGTGGTCAGTCGGCATGGGGAAGGTGACAGGCTTCGCGCCGACCTCGGCCGCGATGATGCCGATAACCGCGCTGTGCTTCACGGTTGCTGGACTCAGTCTCGTGATAGCGCAGATGCGGGATTCGTCGATCGCGACTGGATTGTCGAGACTGCTCGCCGTTGCAATTGCCGCAGTCGGCCTGTTCGTCCTGTTGAACGACGGACTGCACTGGCACCTTCACATCGACACGCTGTGGTTCCAGATAATCGGATTGACTCCGCTGGAACGTGATGCGCAGCGAATGGCGATCAATACGGCAATCGCTTTCGTCATGTTCAGTCAGGGCGTTGTTTTTCTGGCTCGTGATCGGAAGAGGAGAGGCCTTCGCACGCAGGTCTTTGCGACGTTGGCGCTCATCGTCGCGTTCCTTGCGCTAGTCGGTCACATCTTCGGCGTGAAGGACTTCTACAGCTTCCAGGTTCTGTCGGGAATGGCACTCTCGACAGCGATTGCAATGTCACTCCTCAGCACCGGTCTCCTGTTCTCGCAACTCGATCGCGGTGTGCCCGCCTTGATCGTTGATGAAGGCGCCGCTGGATTTGTAGCGCGACGACTTCTGCCCGGTGCTGTGTTCGTTCCGTTCATTCTGACGATGTTGAGAGTGGCCGGAGAACAAAGCGGTCTATTTGGCCAACCCCTTGGCGCATCACTCGTCGCGGTCGCCGACATGGTGGTGTTCCTGCTGCTGATTGCCTGGAGTGCGCGGGTGCTTCGCGACATCGATCGCAGGCGCGGCGAGCTGTTCGTGCTGGAGCGCGAAGCGCATCGTCTCTCGGACAAGGCTCGCGCCGATGCCGAGATTGCGATGCAGCAGGCGGAAGCGGCGCGAGCGGAAGCCGAGAGTGCGAACGGAGCGAAGAGCGATTTCCTGGCGGTGATGTCGCACGAGCTGCGCACTCCGCTCGCCGCGATCATGGGATATCAGGAGCTTCTTGCCGACGGTATCACGGGGCCAATCACAGATGCGCAGGGACAGCAGCTGGGAAGGATCAAGGCGAGCGCGCGTCATCTGCTTTCGCTGATCGATGAAATTCTCACATTCACGCGTCTCGATGCTGGGCGCGAAACGGTTCTTCCCGAGAAGATGGATCTCGAGGAAGCCGTCAGGGGAGCGGTCGAACTTGTGGAACCGCTAGCAGCGGCGAAGCGCATCGAGCTCAAGTCGGTGTCACCCGGTCCCGGGAAGACGGTGGAATCCGATCCGACGAAAGTCCGCCAGATTCTCGTGAATCTGTTGTCCAATGCGGTGAAGTTCACGGATACTGGATCGGTGACGGCCAAGGCCGTTCTCAGGGATGAAGAGTTCGAGCTGACTGTTGCCGACACTGGCATCGGCATTCAGCCGGAGAACATTCACAGGATCTTCGATCCTTTCTGGCAAGTGGAGCAGAAGGCCACGCGTCGGGCGACCGGCACAGGGCTTGGACTAACTGTTACGCGGCGGCTTGCGAATCTGCTTGGAGGGGATGTTGTCGTTACGAGTGCACTTGGCGAGGGGACGACGTTTACTGTGACGTTGCCGGTGAAGGCGCCGCGGATTGGGTCCATTCCTGAAAGAGCTACCAAACTTCGGGCAGGCTGAGGTCTATCGATTTCTTAGCCAAAAAAAAGTTCTTAACCAAAAAAAAGAAAAGCATTTACCACCGAGGCCACCGAGAAAAACGTCTGAGAAAGATTCTTGGGTTTGTCGATTCGTCGCGCTGGTTGTTCTCGGTGGCCTCGGTGGTAAATGCAGTTGTTTTTGACTTTCATCTTTCTGCTGTTCCCCCTATTTCTTAGTAGTTCAAACCACTTTACAAACGAAACCATGAAACTGCTAAGTCGAAGCGTTGGAATACTTGTACTCTCGCTGTGTGCAGCACTCCCCGCTTTTTCTCAGTCGAAGACTCCCATCGCCGACTCTTATCGACCAACGGCCGAGAAGATTATCACCATGGCGATGGCGGACAGCTCGGCATGGAATCGACTCGCTCTGATGACCGACAAGTTTGGCAACCGTGTGAGCGGATCGGCCAGTCTCGAGAGAACGATCGACTGGATTCTCGACGAGATGAAGAAGGACGGATTGCAGAACGTGCGCGGCGAGCCGGTGATGGTACCGAAATGGGTGCGCGGTGAGGAGTCGGCTGCTCTCATCAGTCCACGCGCGATGCCGCTTCACATGATCGGGCTCGGCCGAAGCGTCGGAACACCGACGAAAGGAATCATGGCCGAAGTCATGGTCGTGAATGATTTCGACGAGCTCACTCGCCGCGCGGCGGAAGCGAAAGGGAAGATCGTTTTGTTCGACGTGCCGTTTACGGGCTACGGGCAGACCGTTCGCTATCGTGGCGGTGCAGCGAGCGCCGCAGGAAAAGTTGGCGCGGTCGCAGCGTTGATTCGCAGTGTCTCATCGTTCTCGATGCAGAACCCGCATACTGGCGCGATGGGATATGACTCGACATTGAAAGTAAAAGTGCCAGCGGCAGCGCTCAGTGTCGAAGATGCGATGATGGTACATCGCATGATCAACCGCGGCGAAAATGTCGTGATAAATCTCAAGATGTCCGCGCAAACGTTGCCAGATTCACCGTCGCGAAACGTCGTCGCCGAAATCGTCGGATCCGAGAAGCCCGACGAAGTCGTCGTACTCGGCGGACACATCGACTCGTGGGATGTCGGCCAGGGAGCGATGGACGATGGAGGTGGGTGTGTCGTCGCGTGGGAAGCGGTGAAGCTCATCAAGCGACTTGGCCTCAAACCAAAGCGCACGATTCGCGTCGTGCTGTGGACGAACGAAGAGAATGGGAGCCGAGGGGCGAATGGATATCGCGATGCGCATCGCTCGGAGATCGACAAGCACATACTCGCGATGGAGTCGGACAACGGTCCTTTCGATGTTACCGGTTTCGGGATCACGGCCGGTGAAGGCGGCTTGTCGATGGCGACCGACATCGGATCGCTGTTCGCATCGTTCGGTGGAACAACTGTAACTGCCGGTGGCGTGGACGCCGATACGGGCCCGCTCAACGCCCTCGGGGTGCCGACGATCTCGCCGGCCACGGATGGAGCGAAGTACTTCTGGTATCACCACAGCAGCGCCGATACGATGGACAAGCTGGATCCGCGCGAGATGGCGGAGAACGTGGCGCTGCTGTCAGTTCTCGCTTACATCGCTGCGGATATGCCGGGCACGCTGCCGCGCGCGCCGATCGCAGCGACGACGCGCTAAGGGATCGTTCATCAGGGCGGGTATTTCGTCAAGCAATTGCCTGGCGAGATACCCGGTACGGCCCGTTCGCTCCGCTATTTGACTGCTACTTTGGCATCGGGCTCGGAAGTAACGGCCGCGCCCGCTTCCTCGAGTGGGGCGACGAAATTGAACAGCTCGAGCTCGAGCTTGCCGCGGGGCGCAGCGGCATCGTTGTAGCGATACAGAGTGACACTGCAGTTCGCTACTTCATTCTCCTTGTCGATCTTGAGGATCTGCTCTTCGGTCATGTGCTCGACGAGATAGCGAAGACAGAGCACCACAACCGAGTGTCCGACCAGCAGAACGCGCTCACCGCAGTATTCGCGCGATATCATTTCGATCGCGCTTCGCAGGCGAAGAATCACATCGCACCAGCTTTCTCCGCCGGGCGGCCGATGATAGAACTTCCCCAGTAATCTCCGAAACTCGGCCTGATCGGGATGGTAAGCTTCGATGCCGACCTTCGTGAGCCGGTCGAGAATGCCGAATTCTTTTTCGCGAAGGCGTTCGTCGACGACAAGAGTGAAACGATCTTTTGACAGGCCGGCGCTATCAGCGACGATTGCTGCAGTGTCTTTCGCCCTGAGATATGGCGAAGTGAGGATGACGTTCGGTGTCTGCTCAGGCGGAAGCGTCGCGAACCAGCGGCCGAGTGCTTCGGATTGCTGGACGCCGAGGTCGGAGAGAGGGACGTCGACATCGCGAACGCTTAGATCGATGGTACGATGCCCTGCAGCGTTGGCTGCTTCGCGTGCGACATTGCCCGCGGATTCACCGTGGCGAACGATATAGAGAAGGTCGGGCCATATCTGGGCTTGGGTCACGCGGAGCTCTCAATCAAAAAGTGAACCACGTCGTAGTGCTGCGGACTACGGATTGCGGAACAGAACTCCGGATTGCGGACTGCGGGCTCACTGCGGACTCCGGTCTGCGGATTACCTGCGGACTGCGGAGCTACTATTCAGCAGATACATGAGAAACACAAGCCGTTGAACGAACAGTGGGGCAGTTACCCCGAGACTGTCTGTTACTTCCAGGGTGATGAGGAGGTGATGGTTGACCTGCGGGTACCACTTCCTCCCGCGACCCGAAATGGGCTCTCAGCCCTGGGGCTTGGAGAGCCGTTTGGGATACTCACTGCTTTCAATCCGCGGGGTGTCGATCTCGATGAAGATGAGAATTCTGTGCGCGCGGGTGAGCTCGAGGCGGAGTTGGTCAGTCTTGGGTTGGAATTCGTGCGGGTGGACTGTTGCTCACCGGATCGGGCTCACTGCGAATGCAGTGTCGCTGTCGTTGCGCCAAAGGAGCAGTTGCTCGAGATGGCTCGGCGGTGGGACCAGATCGCGATCTTCTGGTTTGATGGTAGTACGTTCTGGATCGAGGGCGCGATTCGGCCGGGCTCGCTCAGGCTTTCGGTTTGACAACGAAAAAGGGCGTGCCGCGAAGCACGCCCTTTTTTAACTACAACCACCGAAGATCAGGTGATCGGCTTGTATCGATAGCCGGCCACACCTTGCTTCGCGTTCTTGATCGTGAATTCCTTCGTTCCCTTCGCGGGAACCGGACCGACTGACACCGGCTCAGTGAACAGGACTTCGCCCTTCGGACCAAGGAATTCAAAGACGAGACTATAAGTTTTCGCAGCGGTGCTGCGATTCTCGACGGAGCCAGTCAGCGTCGTGCCCTCGCTGTTTCTCGAGAATTCCGAGAACGACACCTTCACCGGCATCTTCTCGGATTTGGTGTTCCAGACCATCAGTGAATCGTTGTACAGCTTCGTCGTCTTCACATCCGACTTCTTCTTCAGCTTGCCGACATACTGATATGCGTAGAGCATGTAGTTTTCGGGGTTGTTCGGATCCAGCATGACGAGCTTGTCGATAACTGGACCGGCTTTCTCGGTCTCACCCGCCTGGAGATAGCTCGCGGCGAGGTTGTTCAGCGCATCGCGTGAATATGGGTTACGGTTGGCTACTGCCTCGAAGAGAATCGCGGCATCGTCAGGACGCTTGAACTGCGACGCGATAACTCCTGCCTGAAGGAGTGCACCCTCCGAGTAACTGGCGGGTGATGCGATGATCGGCGCGTAAATCTTGTTCAGCTGGGCGCTGTCGCCGACTGCGATGTACATCTTCTGAAGATTGTTGAGCGCCACCGTGCCCTGCACGTCGTCCTTCGAGTTGACCAGGGGCATCCACGCAGCAATTGCATCCCTTGCGAGCTGCTTCTTCTCGGCGCCGGTTGCCTTGCTCGCGCGCTCGGACCCTGTCGAAGCGAGCTCGTACATCGCACGCTCCTTCACGTCCGCATACAGCGTATCAGCGCCGGAAGCGGCGATCACCTGCTTCGAGTATTCGGTCAGAGCCGCATAGTCACTCTTCTTTCTGGCGATGCTGGCGAGAACTGTGTACGGATACGGCGACTTGCGATCGAGCGTCAGCGAACGCTTCGCGTAGATCTCGGCCGAGTCGAGCT
>JBDTNA010000155.1:0-7372 GCA_039933985.1 Gemmatimonadales bacterium
GTCCCCCAATGCGCGCAGGGTTCCCCAATGCGCACTCAGTACGCATTGCGCAATTTCAAACTGAACCACTACCGCCCGGAAGTATCTATTAACGCGTCTACAGCCAGCCCTTAACTCGCGCAATTCTCGATGCGCAGCGCGTCATCCCGCGAGGGTGACAATTGTCAGAAACCTGGCAGGGCCAAGGCTCGTCAATTGAATGTGAGAATATTTGGCAAACGTATCGCAGCTATTGCCCTGCTTTTAGCCGGCTGCAGTGGGACGTCCGCACCGGACACTGACAACCCGACAGATCCTCCTGTCGAGCCCGGCCAGTCTCTCACCGGTCGGCGGATGTTCCCCGCCGACAACCTCTGGAACAGGGACGTTTCGGCCGAGCCGGTCGACCCATCGAGCGATGCGCTCATTGCAACTTGCGGAGCACCGGCGGCACTCCATCCCGACTTCGGCACGACATGGGAAGGAAGTCCAATCGGCATTCCCTACGTGGTCGTGCGCGGAACACAGCCCCGAGTTCCGGTGTCGTTCGACTACGCCGGCGAGAGCGATCCCGGGCCATATCCTGTTCCGCCCGACGCTCCCATTGAGGGCGGGTCCGCTTCCAACGGCGACAGACATGTGCTCGTCGTGGATTCGGATAACTGGAAACTCTACGAGCTCTACGATGCGCGCCCTCTCGATGGCGGCACGCGTTGGTCTGCAGCCTCCGGAGCGGTATTCGATCTCTCGAGCAACACGGTGAGACCGGCCGGATGGACTTCAGCTGACGCCGCGGGACTTCCGATTCTTCCGGGCCTGGTCAGGTACGATGAAGTCGTGGAGCAGAAAGAGATTCGCCACGCGCTTCGCTTCACGTGTCCCACCACACGAAAAGCGTACGTCGCGCCGGCCAGGCACTTCGCAAGCTCGCGGACTCAATCGGACCAGCCGCCAATGGGAATGCGCGTTCGACTAAAGTCGAGCGTTGACCTGACATCCTTCCCGGCCAGCGCGCAGGTGATTCTCAAAGCGCTTCAGAAATACGGGATGTTTCTCGCCGACAACGGCTCATCGTTCTACATCACCGGCACGCACGACATGCGCTGGAACGACGAGGAGCTCAATTCACTGAAACGTCTTCACGGCCGCGACTTCGAGGTCGTGAAGATGGGCACTCTCGTCACTCAGTAACGCGAGCTTCTCTCAGCGATCGAGCACCAGCACGACGAACGATCCCGGAATCATCGGCGCACGCGGCCGCGGACGATCCGCGGTCGGCGCCGGTGCCGGACCAAACTCGGCCGTAGACAAATAGAGCCGATGAGTTTTCAGGTCGAGTGTCATCGTGCGAGCGCCGCGCTGTGTCGGAACAGTCGCAACCGGAGTGAACGTTCCGTCGGCATTCTGGCGAACGACAGATACACTCCCTTCCCCATTCGAAGTGAACGCGAGCTGAGTCGCCGGGTCGAACGCGCTCGCATCGACTCCATCACCAACCGGAATCGTCGCTATCACCTTTCCGGTTTTCTCGTCCATCACCGCCATCAACTTGTTCGAGCAGCCGATGATGAGGCGGCCGCGCGCGGCATCTCTCGCCATACCGGTCGGCTCCTCGCAGGGCGCGAGAGAGTAATGCGCCTTCGCCTGCATCGACTTTGTATCGAGAGCGACAACTTCTCCCTTGTCCTCTACGTTGACGTACAACATTCCCTTCCCATCGGGCTGCCCCGTCTCGGGTTTTCCGCCAAGGTCGATTGATCCAACCTGCTTCATCGTCGAAGCGTCGATCACGCTGGCATCGTGACTTGCGCCATTGAACGCGAAAATGCGATTCGAGGCCGCATCGTATGCGATCGCGTCGGGATTTCGTCCACTGATGCGAATCGTCGTGATCGGTTGAAATGTCGTCAGGTCAAACGCGGTCACCGATGAATCACGGCCGTTGCTCGTGAATCCCCTGTTGAGAGACTTGGCGAGTGCGACGCCGTGTACCCCGGGGGTATTCTGGATATCGGCAATCAGAGAATCGCTATCCATGTCGAACACCATCACGTGGGAGCCGCGGCTGACGTACAGTCGTCGCGCTTCAGCGTCCGCAGTCAGGTAGTCCCAACCGCCTTCGCCGCCGGCGGGAATTTTCTTCACCACATGGTACTGCGACGACGCCGCCGCAGGCGTCTGTGCGATTGCGGCCGTTGCGAGAAGTGGGCTGACGGCGAGCACCGCGAAGAAGCGCGTAACATTCATTTTGGGTCCTGTGATTTGTCAAATGCCTGTTAGTGACTGCCGATCTGAGGAAGCCAACGCAGCACGACGCCGGTCCTGAACAAGGTAGCGCCGCTGTTGTCCCGCGACATACTGAACGCAGCGAGAGCCCGGCGCGAGAGTGACCATCCGATGCCGGCGGTCCCAACGACCTCGGCGCTGCCAAGCTCGGGAGTCGTTGAAGGTCCGGACGCGTCTGCCGACTCGCCATCAGCGACGGCCGCCGTCTGCGCAAGTACTTCTCCAAACAGCAACACTCGCCGCGAAGCGTGATACTCTGTCGCCGCTGCGCCGTAAAAGATGTTTGAAACGGAAACCCCCGCCGGCTTGCCAACAATGGTGTAACCGATGTTGGCGTGAGTGTCGAACTTGCCAAGCCTCTTGCTGGCTATGACATACCCGGCGAGGTCGACCTTGCGTGTTCCGATCAGAGTGTCGCGCGCTGTGGGGAGCTTCACTTCTGCCGCGATCGCAAACGCCGGTCTGCGTCGAGTTTCCGCCGCAACGAGAAACGAGCTTGTGACTTCCATGTCACCCGGGCCAGCCGCACCGCGACCGACCCGCGGCCGAATCGCGGTGTACGGCACCGGCTCGATGAGCACCATCACCCTGTTGAGGAGCGCATACTCAAAAGCGAAAGGCACCGCGTGCTCTCGGCCATCGACAGCGGTTTGAAGCTCATAGAAAAAGGCAGCTTCGAGCGATCCACGAGGAAGGAACCGCGCCGTTTCTGTTTCCAGAACCTGACTCTCAGATACGCGGGGGATGACGGCAGCAGCCATCGACACAATCGCAATCAGGAGGCGAGTGACGCGATGAATGAGCTCGCGCAGTTTCGTCATCAGGATTCCCGGTAGAGAGATAGGGGATGCATTCCAATATTATCCCCGCTACCTGTCAGGAAGATTACACCCGTTCAGGCTTCGTCAGCTCTTTTGTCACGAGAACCGGGGAGTCGATAGTCTCGGCCGCGGATCGCCACCAGAAGAGTAGGAACGAAATAGAGCGTGATCGGCGTCGAAAGGGCGAGTCCACCGATGACAGCGAGCGCGAGTGGCCGCTGCAGCTCGCTTCCCGCGCCCAGGCCAAGTGCGAGAGGAAGCAGCCCGAACAACGTGCAAAGCGTCGTCATCAGAATCGGGCGGAGTCGAATGCGCGCCGCTTCGCGGATCGCCGGCTCGAGCGGCAGATCGGCCTCGCGCATCCGATGTCGGGTGAAGTCGAGAAGAATAATTCCGTTTTTCACGATGAGACCGACAAGCAATATGAGGCCCATGAACGACGACACGTTGAGGGCCGTTCCGGTAACCAGCAGCAGACCGATCGCTCCGACAAACGACAGCGGAGCGGCGAGCAGAACCACCAGCGGCTCGACGAATGATTCAAACTGAATCACCATCACTGCAATCACGCTCGCAATCGCGAGCGCGAGTACGAGCATCAGCGAGCGAAACGCTTCCTGTTGACTTGCATACAATCCGCCGAGCTCGACTCTTATTCCCGCAGGCGCTCGATGGGCTGCGAGGACGCGTTTTACGTCCTTGTTGACGTCACCCACAGATCGGTTTGATACGTCGGCTGTCATATCGATCATCTGCTGCTGGTTTTCCCGGAGCAATTCGCCACGCGAATCAACAGCCTGGAATGTGGCCAGCGCACCAAGCGAAGCGGCCGATCCCGTAGTGGGCGACATGACCGGCAGTGCCGCCAGCCGCGACCGATCATTGCGAACAGAATCGGGAGCGCGCACACGTACCGCAATCGATCGATCGTCGAGGCGCACTTCCCCTGCATTGACGCCGAGCAATGCGCCGCTCACGGTTGTGCCGACCAGCTCAGGAGACAGGCCGAGCCTTCGTGCCTCTGCCTCATTGATCCGCATCAGCAGCTCCGCACTCGGCTCGCTGACTCCGTTGAAAAGATCTTCGATGCCGGCAATCTTCGAAATGTCAGGCTCGAGCTTCTCCGCGTAAGCCTCGAGTGCGTTCAGATCCGCGCCGAACAGTTTCACTTCAACCGGATGACCGGCGCCTGCGAGATCGTTGATTACGTCGGTTAGAATCTGAACGAACTCGATTCGAAGCCGGGGAACTGCTGCTTCAACTTTCACGCGGACCTCGTCCATCACCTCGAAGATCGATCGGGACCGCTGATTCGCCGGTCGCAGTCGCGCGGCTATGTCGCCTGTATTCTGACCGGTTGCGAATAAGCCCAGCTCGGCGCCGGTTCGGCGTGACGTGCCGACAATCTCCGGAGTCTTTGCGAGGATCTCTTCTGCGATGTGGATTTCTCGATCCGTCTCCGCGAGCGCCGTCCCCCCGGGAGTGAAGTAGTCGAGCACGAAGGCGCCTTCGTCCATCTCCGGAAGAAAGCCGCTGCCCACAAAACGATGTCCGATGACGCCGAGTACGATCAGAACAACACCGACTGCAATCACTGCGCGGACACTCGACATCGCGCGTACGAGACTCTTCTCGTAGCCGTCGGACATTCGGTCCAGCGCCGTGCCAATGCGAGCGACGAATCCGCGGACGCCGCCCGCGCTCGCATCCTCCGATTCTTCGACGTCAGCGGGTTTGAGATACTCTTCGCTCAACAACGGAATGATCGTCAGGGCAAGAACGAGCGATACGAGAACCGCGATCGTCAATGTCAGCGACAATGCGGCGAAGAACTGTCCGACCACGCCCTGCAGCAATCTCAACGGCAGGAATACCACGACTGTTGTGATGGTCGAAGTTGTTACAGGCCATACCAGCTCCTGAACCGCTGCCTTCACAGCGGTCGCGCGATCCGCCTGGATGTGCAGGTGCCGGACAATGTTCTCGGTCACCACGACCGCATCATCGATGACGAGTCCAATAGCGATCGCCATCGCGCCTAGCGTCATGAGATTGAAGCTCTGACCAAGCTGCGACATTATGAACACAGTTATCGCGAGCGTCAGCGGAATAACTGACGCGCTGATCGCGGTGATTCGCAGATGGCGAAGGAAGACCAGCAGCACCAGAACAGCGAGCACCGCACCGATCAGCATCGCATCTCTCACCGAGCTGACCGCATCACGCACGAGCGCGGCCTGATCGTAGACGGCCTTCAGCTTCACGCCAGGCGGAAGCGTGGGCCTGATCGACTGAGCGAGTGAAGCGATACTGTCGGAGATCGCAACGCTATTCCCGCCGGCCTGCCGCGTTATGTTGAGCAGCGCTGCCGGTTTGCCGTCGCCCGCAATGAGCCGTACGTGGTCTTCAGTACCGAGCGTTACTGACGCGACATCGCTCACGCGCAGACCGCGACCTATAACAATCTTCGCGATCTCTTCAGCGGAGTGCGCTTCCTGATCGGTGACGATGAGATATTGACGATAGTTCTGCGGCATTCGACCGACTGCCACGACGCTCGTCGATTGGCGGATCGCTGTCGCAAGATCGTCGTAGGTCATTCCAGCGCTCGTCAGCCGTGCAGGATCGGCGACCACCTCGATTTCACGCACATCACTTCCCTGCACACCGACGCGTCCAACACCGGGCACTCGCGAGATCAGCGGCTTCACCTGATAGCGCGCGATATCGTAGAGCTCGGCGGCGTTGCCGCCCTCGAGATTGTATGAGAGAATCGGGAAAAGAGATGGCGAAAGCCGCTCTATCTCAATGTCGAGTCCTGTGGGCAGGTCGGCAGATATCTGGTTCACTCGCGCCTGCGTCTGCTGCAGCGCGAACATCATGTCCGTCCGCGGGGAGAACGTCACGTTTATCTCGCTGCCACCGCGAATCGAACGTGACTGAACTCGCGTGACACCGGGCACGATGCTGACCGCTTCTTCGATCGGTCGAGTGATCGCGAACACGACCTGCCGCGTCCCAAGAGACGATCCCTGCACGACGACTGTAATTCGCGAAAACTCGAGCTCGGGGTAGATCGCTGACGGCAGATGCAGCGCGGCCCAGATCCCGGCTGCGCTTAGAAGCGCTACAGCGAGGTAGACGAAACGGCGCTGCACGGCAAGGAGCGCAAACAGCGAACCCTTGTCACTCATTTCGAGACGACGATCGTTGCATTGTCCGCGAGTCCGTACGCTCCGTAGGTAACGATGCGCAGTCCCGCAGTCAGCCCCTCCAGAATCTCTGCCGTTTTGGAATCGCGCGCTCCGACCTTTACCTCGCGTGCGTGCACGACGTTCTTCGCATCGACGACAAAAACGACGAATCCATCTCCTTCAGGCACCAGCGCTTCAACGGGTACAGTGATCACGCCAGACTTCGTAGCGACTGCTACCTCACCATAGACTGTCTCGTCGATCTTGAGCGGACGCGTTGTACCTGGCGCGACAGCACGCACCGACACGTTTCGGGTCAGCGAATCAATGACCGCGCTTATTTCTCTGATGGTTCCGACGCCAAGGAGCTCACCCGACGCGCTTTGTCCCGCGCGAAGCTCGACCTTGTTGCCGACGTGCACCTTGCCGGCGTCGGTGGGCGTCATGCCAAGAATCGCATCGAGAGCGTTCGGGTCGGCGACATCGACGAGCGGTTGGTTCACATCCACGGACGCTCCAAGCGTCGCTGACAAACGGGTTACAACCCCACTGATCGGCGACCGCAACACCGCGAGCTGCTCCGTCTTTCGCGCGGCGACGAGCTCGGAGCGCGCCGCCGCGAGATCAGCCGATGCCTGCTCCACGTCTTTTCTCGGAAGAATTCCCGCCTCCGCAAGAGTTCGAGCTCGCTCGTACGCGCGCTGCGCAGCGGTGAGCTTGGCGGACGCGCTTCTCGCAGCCTCGCGGAACAGGGTCTGGTCCAGAACGATCAGTGTTTGCCCCTGAGAAACGCGATCCCCGACAACTACGCTGACCTGCGTCACGCGCGTCTGAGCCGGCGCGCTCAGCGACGCAGACCGACCAGGGCGCGCCGCGATCGTTCCGAGAGCGCCGACCTTTTCGGTGAAAGTGGTCGCGACGACGACCGCGGTCCGCACCGTCACCGCGGTAGGCGGTGGCTCCTCTTCGGCCGCGTCTTTTGCGCATGCAAACAATGCGAGCGACATCATGGCGAGCCTGCTCAAGCGCGCAGCGTTTGTTCGCACGGGCAGCGTTCGTGATTTCATCTTGCGGACGTGAGGGTAAGCACGC
>JBDTNA010000156.1:0-7353 GCA_039933985.1 Gemmatimonadales bacterium
GAGGCCTTCCACGAGCCACGAGGGTTGATACGCATTCGGGAAAAGCGCGGGATGACGACCAAAGACGTTGCGGCCAAGCTTCCAGATTCCTTCGGCGCGATCGAGATGGAAGATGTGAGTCAGCTCGTGCGTTATTACGAGGCGGCTCCAGTCATCGTAGTTGCGGAGCTCAGGCGCATCGATCGGCGGATGAGCGAAGACCACAACGCGATTGCTCGGAATCGGCGTCGCGTAGCCGTTCACGAAGTCAATGTTGTCCGCGATAACCAGATCGACCTTCCCGCGAGGCGCTTTCAGCTCCGTACTCAGCTCCGCCCACGCACGCTCGGCGTTGACGGCCCCGCGGCGGGCTTCGGATTCGAGTGGTCCCGAGTAGTGAACACGAAAGTGTGCGGTCTCGATCGTATGCCACTGCCCGTTTGGAACGAGCTGCGAACGCGCGACCGAAGGCGACGCGATAATCGCAAACGCAATTGCCGCGCGTGTGATGGCGCGTGTGATCTCGCGAGTGAAACGCTTTATGTGTTTCAAAAGAACGGTTCTTATCGCATCACCTTTGAGTTGCAGCCAGCGCCCTGAAATAATTCTCGAGGCCGTCAACAATACCCTTTGCGTACTTCTCCTGATACTCCGGCGTACGCATTGCCGCTTCCTGATCTGGCATCATTATGAATGCTCCTTCGACCAGAATCGCCGGCATCCATGTCGGTCTCGCGAGCGCGAGATTGCGCCGCTTCGCTCCGTTGTCGGGCAATCCCAGGTTCGCGACGGCTGTCTTCTGCACCGATTCCGCCAAAGGTCCCGAATGCAGGTGATAGTGATAAGTCTCGGTTCCCTGCGCGCGGAAAGGGTTGATGCCGTCAGGAAGCGCGTTGAGGTGAATCGAGACCAGAGCGTTCGCGTTACCGCGCCTCGCCATTGTCCCACGAAGGTTGAGATCGACCGGATCAGCAGTCGTTCTCGTCATGAGAACGTTCACGCCTTTTGCCTGCAGCAGCTCTCTCACCTTGAAGCCGACGTCGAGCGTCGGCACCGGTTCCCACAATCCCGTCGGACCCGTTGCGCCGATGGGCGGATGGCCGGGATCGACGGCTATCGTCAGTCCCATCAGCGGTGATGCCTGAGCGATGACGGGCGGCTTTCGAATTCTGAAGGTGAGCTTTCCCTCTTCCCATATCGGCTGGTAACCGTAGATCGGCCCCTTGAGCGCGAACGTGTACTGCACCTGGGGACCAACGGTTACTGCAGTGACGGAAGTGACGTAGCTCGACGTCGCGGGTTTGACAGGACCCTGCTGGCGCCTCGAGGCACGTGTCCCATAGAGAATGACTCTAAGTGTCGATGCACTTTCAGCAACCAGGTACGCGGGACGCGCAGTAAGCGGAATGACAAAATCGGTCCACTCCGGCGAGTTCTTCATGGTGAACGCCGAGGACCGGAGAGATGTGACCTTGGTTCCCGAGTCGAGGAGCTTGTATTCCGCTTTTTCGATGCGCAGAGTTTGAGTCGAATCGGGCATCACGTACGCGTCCGTCCCCTTTGTACCGACGACTTTCAACACGGTGTTCGGAAGCAGGAACCATCTCTCTACACCTCCGGCCGGCGCATAGCCTGTAACAACGCGATCGGTGTCGCTCTGGTAGGTAGCAGGACCGATCAATTGCGCGTAGCGCTCGCCAGTCATGGGAATGATGGTGTCCGGGGGCGCGACAGGTCCAACCGGTGGGGCGGCGATCTTCACGCGATGTGTCACTCGTGCCGTGTCTGCGCCGGTTGTCGCGATTATCTCGTAGACGGGATTGTCAGCCGGCGGATTGGGGAGCCAGCCCATGAAAGAACCGTTGGGCCAGACGGGCGTCAGAATGCCGTTGATTGTAAGTCCAGCTTCGCCGTTGCCAACGCTGCCGAAAATGAAATTCGAATCCTTGGACTGAATCAGCTGGCCAGTGTCCGGGTACACAACTTTGATCGCGAGCGGTCCGGTTTCGAGCGGAATCGGTGGAAGCGCGGGACTCGATTCGGGCACCGGAGCTTTTTCCACGACTGGTGGCGGGGCGGGCGCCGCAGTTGCGGGAGAAAGGACAGGAATCGGCGCAGTGGCGGCACCCGGTCCGCACGCACTCAATATGAGAGCTGCGCCTATGAAAAACCCGGAATACAATCTGGTTGTGATCATGGGTGTTCGGTCGTCATTCAATGGAGCTGATTGCATGGTCGATACCAGATCATGATGGACGATGATACGGTGACTTCCGGCAAATCGTCCCTGTGTCACCTATATTCCCGCGAATGCCGTGGTCCCACCCCAATACAGATTCCTGTTTGCACGCCCGAAGCTCGGGTGCGCTTCGCATATCGTGACTCGCCAAGAGCCTTTTACCGCAGAGTTCCCCGCCCTTCCAGCGGGAACCATCGAGATCGCCGCCCGCACGGACGTCGGACTGATCCGGGAACATAACGAAGATTCCTTTCTGTTCGGCAATCTCGCCACCGGCCAGGCTTTCAGCGAGAACAACGCGGGCGTCCTTCGCGTAGAGGTGGTGCCAGCGCTGCTGATGGTCGCCGATGGAGTCGGCGGCGCGGCGTCAGGAGAGATTGCGAGCTCGCTGGCCACGCAGGTGTCGTTCGACCGGCTCAGGGAGCGGCACGAGCGCGGAGCACTCAAGGGTGCCGTCATCATCGCCGACTCGCTCCAGCAGGCGGTGCTTGCCGCGAACCAGGCTATTCACGAGCACTCGAGAGCGAATCGAAGCCATCACGGGATGGGTACGACCGCCACGGTCGCTCTCGTTGTTGGCGGGATGATCTACTTCGCCCAGGTTGGCGACAGTCGCGCGTACATCATTCGCGATGGCGTCGCAAAGCAGATGACGAAGGATCAGTCGCTGGTTCAGCGAATGGTTGATGCAGGGAAGCTGACGCCCGAGCAGGCAGAGCGAAGCGAGCATCGCAACATCATCCTCCAGGCTCTCGGTCCCGAATCGACGATCGTTCCTGAATTCACGCGCGACCGATTGATGAATGACGACATCGTGGTTCTCTGTAGCGATGGGCTTTCCAATCAGATGACGTCGCAGGAGATCACGGCAATGGCGGTCAAGAACGACGATCTGGAAGCGCTGTGCGATGCGCTGATCGATCGTGCGATCGAGACTGGGGCGCCCGACAACGTGACTGTTGTGGCGGGGCGGTACCATATGCCGTCTGGCGAAGAAAAGTCTAAGTAGAAGTACACGGATCCGAGGTCCCGGAAGCACAGTTGTCCGTTGCGAGACTCGGATCTGGCATTCTACGCCTCTGTCATCTCGGATCCGTGATTTTCGAAATTGATCCTATTCTCTCGCGCTTTCCGAGTCGACTGCGTCGGTGCGATGCACTGCTCCGGTCGGAAAATCCTTGTTCCACGGGGCGATGAACGGCAGCAACGCAATGCACGGCAGGCCGGCCACGACTGTTATCAAAAAGAACGTCGGCCACCCCATCGACTCGGCGATCTTCCCGCCGGGGGCAACAAGGATATCGCGACTCGCGGCGACCAGGCTCGACAACAGCGCGAATTGAGTTGCTGAAAAACGCCGGTTACACATGCTCATGATGTAAGCGACCAGCGCGGAGGCCACCAACCCGACGCCGAAGTTCTCGATTACGATCGCAGCCACCATGTAGGTGTGATTCCGTCCCGCCAGTGCGAGACCGTAATACGTGAGGTTGCTCAAAGCCTGGAACACGGCGAACACCCACAGCGATCGATTGAGCCCGATCCGAGCGATCGTCCCGCCAGCGACAAGTGAACCCGCAATTGTCGCGAGCAGTCCGGCCCCGCCGAAGATCACGCCCACTTCGGCCTGAGTGAATCCGGTTTTCAGCAGAAACGGAGTCGTCATGCTTCCTGCAAGTGCGTCCGAATACTTGTACAGCACGATGAAGATCAGCACGCCAATGCCGAGACCTGGTCCGACTCTCTGAAAGAAATCCTTGAACGGAAGCGCTACGGCTTCGCCCAGAGATCGGGGTGGCTCATCCTTGAGCACTGGCTCCGGCGCAAGGAAGGTCGCAACGATTCCGACGATCATCAGTGTCGACAGCAGGCCGTACACGGTGCCCCACGACATCTTGTCGGCGAGAATGAACGCGAGGGATCCAGTGAGAAGCAGGGCAATGCGATAGCCAAGTACCCAGATCGCTGCACCCGCTCCCAGCTCGCGATCCTCGAGCACGTCGGTGCGATATGCATCGCCCGCGATATCCTGGGACGCGCTGACGATGGCGATCAGAATCGCGTTGAGCGCAAGCGCGCGAAGTCCGGTCTTTGGATCGTGAAACGACATCGCAGCGATCGCGATGAGAAGAAGCACCTGCGTGATGAGCAGCCATCCGCGACGACGACCGAGTATCGGCGGGATGTAACGGTCGAGAACCGGTGCCCACAGGAACTTGAGCGAATAGGGCAGCCCGACGAGACTGAACAATCCGATTGTGCTGAGATCGACACCCGACGCAGTCATCCACGCCTGAAACGCTTTTCCGTTTCCGATGAGGTTGAACGGAAGTCCTGACGCAAAGCCAAGGAAGATGAGCGCGGCCATTTTGGGCTGCGTGAACGCTCGCACCGGCGACCCGCGACCCTTGTCGTTCATTCCCTTCCCCCCTGGTTATGCTGGAGTTCGCTTGCCGAGTATCCTCGGGCCGGACGCACCGGTTGCGGTTGGAACGTTTCCGGGGCGTCCCATCAGATGGAGATACCCAAGCAATGCAAAGGCCACAGCTTCCTTGGCCTCTCCGTCGAAAAACGTCGCGTCGAAGTTCTTCACTTCCCGAGGGGCAACTGCCTCGGTGATCGCTCTCACGAGCGCGGGGTTTTTCGCACCGCCACCGGAGAGAAAAATCTCCGACACCGGCTCTGCGATGAATCTCTGGTAAGCATCGGCGATGCTTCTGGCCGTGAGTGACACGGCAGTTGCGACGATGTCTTCGTCACTAGAGCCGGGTGAGTCGTTTCTGCATTGTGCGATCAGGTCGTCAGTGTATTTCTGACTGAACAGCTCAGGACCTGTGGACTTCGGCGGCTCTGCCCGGAAATACTCGTTGTCGAGCAGTCGATCGACGACGGAGCTGATCGGAGATCCATTCGACGCGAGCTTGCCGTCAATGTCGTACTTGAGATCGGGACGAAGCGTTCTCACGACCTTGTCGATCACGCCGCATCCGGGGCCCGTGTCGAACGCGCGAACGCCGCGCAGATCTCCCCCGGGGGGAACGACCGACACGTTGCCGATGCCCCCGAGGTTCTGAAGTCCGCGCCATTCCGTTTTGCCGGAAAAGAGCATTGCATCGGCCATTGGGACGAGCGGAGCGCCCTGCCCTCCTGCAGCCATGTCGCGCACTCTGAAATCGCTGATGACGTCGATACCAGTTCTCTCGGCGATGACAGATGATTCACCAGTCTGCCATGTCGAGTGACCAGGCTCGTGCCAGATCGATTGGCCATGCGACGCGATAGCTGCGATGTCTTTTCGCGATACTCCTGCTTCGGCCATCGCTGCGATTGCTCCGTCGGCAAGCCAACCGCCCAGCTCGAAGTTGAGCCGTGTGTACTCGGAGGGAGTTGTACCGGAGAGTGCTCGCGCGAGACGAGCGCGTTGTTCCGGAGTGTAGTCATGAAGTGTGAATCCAAGCAGCTCCGCTCCGACTCTGCCGTCGCCTTCAGTTGTGAATCGAACAACTGCCGCGGTGACTCCGTCGAGCGACGTACCCGACATCAGACCGACGAGGACCATGCTCTTCGGTTCGATCGAAGTCATTCGGGAACCGGAGGAGGCGCATCGGGAATCGCGCGACGAATGACACCGCCGGCGCGCTCGAGAGCAGCGAGCGCTTCATCGCGTCCGACTCCGAGCTTCTGCATCACTATTGCAGTCTTCACGCTCTTGTCCGCGTCATGCAGGAGAACGCGTGCTTCTTCGCGCGATACACCGCAAACTTCGACGACGATTCGTTCGCTCCTGTCCTTCAGCTTGTTGTTTGTCGCGCGAAGGTCGACCATGAGATTGCCATAGGTCTTGCCAAGGCGAATCATTGCGCCGGTCGTGATCATGTTGAGCACGAGCTTCGTTGCAGTTCCGGCTTTCATTCTTGTCGAGCCCGTAACCGCCTCGGGTCCCGTGATCGGGACTATCGCGACATCGACCACTGACAAAACGTTGTCAGGAACCTTCGAGCAGGCGACGATTCCGGTTTTTGCGCCGAGCTCCGAAGCGCGAACAATTGCCGCATGCACGTAAGGTGTGGTGCCTGATGCGGCAATTCCGACGACGAAGTCGTTTGCACCGATGCTATGCGAGTCCATCTCCTTCGCGCCGTTCTCCACCACATCCTCGGCTCCTTCCTGCGCGCGTGTCAACGCGGGAAGACCACCGGCGATGATTCCCTGGACGAGCTCTGGATCACTGCCGAATGTTGGAGGAATCTCGCTCGCGTCGAGCACGCCAAGCCGGCCCGAAGTGCCGGCGCCGACGTAGAAGAGGCGTCCTCCTGATCGAAACGATTTTTCGGCGAACTCGATTGCGCGTGCGATCTCTTCGCGTTGCGTCGCGACCGCTTCAGGAACCATGCGGTCTTCCGCGTTTATCACATCAACGATCTCCAGCGGAGACGCGAGGTCGATCGATGCGGTCCGTGGATTGCGGCGTTCAGTCGTGCGGGGATCGAGCATTCAAGAACTTACCGGGCGCTTCGCGCGAGCCGCAAGACAACGGAGTTAGTGTGAGACGAGTATTCGCAGCTGTGATGCTGATGACGCTGGCGACATCGGCCGGCGGGCAAGTGAGGCGCAGAGTACCCGCGGTTCCGGAACCCGGTGCCTGGCTGTCAGTCGGAATCGGGTTGTTCAATGGCAACGATGTGAGTGACGGCAATACCGAGAGCACGTGGGATTTCGGGCGTGCATCGAATCCGCAGTATCGTGCGTCCCTCGAGAAGGCCGTCAATCGCACGACGTCTTTCGGGGCGACCGCGTCTTATGTTCATCTGCCGTTCACTTACATCGGCAGCGGAGCGTCGGCGAGCTGTTCCCGCTGCGCCGCGCACATGGACATGATCGCGGCAGCAGGGTCGTTTCACGTCGGTGGCGGAACGGGACTTCATCAGGTCCTGGAGGCATCGGCGGGCGCGGTTCAGTACCGCAACCTCCGCCGCGACAGCGACAAGTCATCGCTTGCTCCGTCGAAGGGCAACATCGATCCATACTTCACGTTCGGTTACGGATTCGGATATGCGTTCGATGCGATCACGCAGGTCAGTGTGGTGCAGGATTTCGGACTAGCGCTGCACGAGCGTGATGGCCTGACGAGTGAG
>JBDTNA010000157.1:0-7327 GCA_039933985.1 Gemmatimonadales bacterium
CGCGGATACGAGCGATAGTTCGACATGCTCGCACCGATCGTCTTCCACATGTTGTTGAACACACTGGTGCTACCCGTGAAGTGCACTCCTGCAAGATCGCGGTGCGCGAGCAGCTTGTCGGAGATCATCGCTGCATCCCCGGGAACGAAGTTGATCACGCCCGGCGGCAGGCCCGCTTCCTCGAGCAACTTCATCAGATAGTACGCGGACAGCATCGCGCTCGACGCCGGCTTCCACACCACAGTATTTCCCATCAACGCCGGTGCGGTCGGAAGATTTCCGGCGATCGACGTGAAGTTGAACGGCGTCACGGCGTAGACGAATCCCTCCAGGCCGCGATACTCGAGCTGGTTCCACATCGTGTGGTCCGACAGCGGTTGTTCGTCGTAGAGCTGCTGCGCGTAATGCGGATTGAACCGCCAGAAGTCGATCAGCTCGCAGGCAGAATCGATCTCCGCCTGGAACGCCGTCTTCGACTGGCCGAGCATTGTTGCGGCGTTGATTGTCGCACGCCAGGTGGTGGTGAGGAGCTCGGCTGCTTTCAGAAATACCGTTGCGCGGTATTCCCACGATGAGTTCGCCCAGTCGCGCTGTGCATCTCGTGAGGCGGTGATCGCTGCATCGACGTCGGAGGCGGTCGCCTTGTGCCAATCCGCGAGAACATGACGATGGTTGTGCGGCATGACCGACTGAGCGATGTCGCCGCTTCGCACTTCCCGTCCGCCGATGATTGCGGGAATGTCGATACGCTCATTCGCCATGCTCTCGAGGCGTTCCTTTAGCGCGGCTCGCTCGGGAGAGCCTGGAGCGTAGCTCTTGACGGGCTCATTTACAGGAGTCGGAACCCGGCGGTTTCCGTTGAACACCGCGGTCATGCTGGGCGACGATGGATGCGATGGAGCGAATGCAGCCTGGTCTTCCCTATCTATCGGGGCGGGCGAAGGCTTGCTCGTACCCGGGCGAATCGTGGAGGCGGTCATGCTGAAGTCCTCTGGGTTGGTACCGGTGTCGACTCAAAGATACCCGTCGTCCGACGGAGGGCGAACCCCCAATTCAGAGAACCCAGCCGGGAGAATAACTTCCCTCGTCTGTCCCCAATGCGCACTCAGTACGCATTGCGCAATTCCAAACTGAATCACTACCAATAGCTTTGTTCGATGCGCCGCTCGATTTATGCAATTGTCCTGGTGGCAGCGACCTCGGGCTGTTCCGAATCCGCTGTCACATGGAGCGATGTCGTCCATACTGATGTGCCGCAGCAGCCGTCGGAGAGCATACGCGGATTGCCGGCGCCAGCGGTCAGTCGGTGCGAGGTCACACTTCGAATCGCGACGGACGGTGAATCGGCGTTCGCTGCGTGGTTTGCCGTGCGGCGTGACAGCAGCGTGTTGTTGCTGACTGCCAGGTCGATGAACGGGGCGGAATGGTCGAAGCCCGTTGTCGCCGATTCAACCGACCGGGGAACGCGCGGATGTGGAAGGCCGCCGCCGGCGATAGCCGCCGATCCGAGCAGTCGCTACGTGCATCTCGCCTACTTCATCGAGCCCGCAGGTGGCGGTGTATTCTTTGCTCACTCGATGGACAGTGGCGCAACATTTCATTCAGCAGTGCCAATCGTGTTCGGAAACAATCCCGTGCGGACCAGCGTCGCGTCGAATGGCGAGCGCGTGGTCGTCGCGTATGAGGATCCGAACAGCCGGCAGCCGATGATCGCACTCGCGCTCTCGAAAACGATGGGACACCTGTTCGAAAAGCGCGTGGCTGCGAGCACCGAGTATGGACGAGCGAGACAGCCAGTGGTGAGAGTTACAGGCGATTCAATAAGATTGTGGTGGAGTGAGTACTCGGAGAATCCGGCTGTCAGCGCCACGAGGCCGATGTACCGAGCGGGACTGTGGAAGTGACTTTTCCGGGCGGGGAACAGCGTTGCGCTTTGCTTCAAATCATCTAACCTTCGCCGCACGACGAAGCCGGTCGCAAATTCATTTTCCCGTGGCATCTATCAATGGAGAGCTCGATGCGTCGTAAGATCTGTCAGTCTGTTGCGCTGATCGCAGTTGCATCCTCAGCTGTCCTTGCGACGCCGTCTGCCCGTGCGCAGTCGGGATTCGGGACCAAACCCACTGCCGGCATCTTCGGCGGCGTGACATTTCCGCGTGGCGCGTTCGCCGATGAAATCGGCACCGGATGGAATGCCGGTGGATTCGCGAAGATCCGTGCGTATGGCCCGCTCGATGTGAGGATCGACGGCACGTACAACAAGTTCGCCGAAAAGGATCTTGTCGAAACCGGCGGAACGGTTACGACCAAAGCGGCAATCACGTTCGGGACGATCGGCGCGCTGATCAATCTCGGAACGGATTCCGCGGCTTATCCCGGTGACAACAGCGTTTCACCGTATCTCATGGCGGGAGCCGGACGGTACCGCCTCGACTATGACGCAGTGTGTGTCGGCACGTCATGCGACCAGTTTATCGATCCCGGCGTTCACACGTTCTGGGGGACGAACATCGGCGGCGGCGCAACAATTCCGCTTGCCGGCATCAGGACGTTTCTCGAAGCGCGCTATCATCGCATCTCGCGGAGCGACCCGGATGGCGGCGCGAGGTCGATGGTCGTGATATCCGCCGGCGTGAAGTTCAGATAGGAATCCGCAGCGATGGCTCGCTATCTCGGAGCGCACACGATCGACAACGGCGGGCTTCACATGGCGGTGAAGCGCGCCGGAAATTCGGGAATGACGGCGATGCAATGCTTCACCGCCATTCCGAAATACTACGGCGACAAGGTTTCCATAAAGCCTGAGCGAGTGGAGCGTTTTCGGGCCGCGCTGGCCGAGACGAAGATCAAGCCGGCGAATGTGGTGGTGCATGCGGCGTATGTGCTGAGCGTCGCGACTCCTGACGATGAGAAATGGGTCCGCGCCGCGGGCGGACTCAAGAAAGAGCTCGAGCGATCGAGTGCGCTCGGTGTCGGCAGTGTCTGCTTTCATCCCGGATCTGCGGGTGACAGCGAGCGATCGGAATCAGCGAAGCGCATCGCCAAAGCGATTGTGAATGCGCTCACGGCGGTCGATTCATCGACGCGGCTTCTCATAGAAAACACCGCCGGCGCGGGACGAACGATGGGCAGGACTGCCGACGAGATCGCGGAGATGCTCTCGCACATTCCGAAGTCGCTGCGGGCGAGAACAGGTTACGGACTCGACACGTGCCATCTCTTTTCGTCGGGCTATGACATCACTCAATCGAAGAAAGCGTTCACGGCGATCATAGATGAATTCGAGGAGAAGACAGGGGAGGCGCCGTCGTTCTTTCACCTCAATGACAGTGAAGGCGCGCTCGGCTCCAACAAGGATCGACATGTTCTGATCGGTGAGGGCGCCATAGGGGAAACGCCCTTCAAGTGGCTGATGCAGGATTCCCGATCGAATGAGGTTCCATTGATTCTCGAGACACCACAGAAGGACTACGACATAGCGGACGATGATGCATCACCAGATCCGTACGATGTCCGGATGATGCAGCTTCTCTCCTAGGAAAAACGGTGATTTTCCCTCTTGCAATTGGCTGTTGTGACTATACCTTGCTCGCGAGACGCGCGTCGGCGCGTCGACGTAATTAAGCTCGCCCCGATTCAATCACTCAGGAGAAGCGATGGCAACTGCGAAGAAGAAGAGCTCGGCGAAGAAGTCGTCAAAGAAGGCCGCTAAGAAGTCGCCTGCCAAGAAGAGTTCCGCCAAGAAGAAACCGGCAAAGAAGAAGTCGGCGTCGAAGCGCGTTCCAAGCGCTGCGTTCATGAAGCCGATGACTCCGAGCGCACAGCTCGCGACCGTGGTGGGCTCTGCTCCGCTTCCGCGCACCGAAGTCACGAAGAAGCTCTGGGGTTACATCAAGCGCAAGGGACTCCAGGATTCGAAGAACCGTCGCATGATCAACGCCGACGACAACCTCCGCCCCGTGTTCGGTGGAGCCAAGCAGGTATCCATGTTCGAGATGACACGGCTCGTAAACAAGCACCTCAAGTAAAGCACATTGGCTGTCGCGTCGAGCAAGGGGCGCGCTAAAGAAGCGCGCCCCTTTGCGCAGCGGTCATCGCTGCGCCGATTCTGGGAGAATTTCAAAGCGCTTCTGAGCGCTCTTTTATTCTTCATCTTCCTGCGAACGTTCATTCTCGAGGCGTACAGGATCCCGTCGGGGAGCATGATCCCGACGCTGCTCGTGGGCGACTGGCTTTTCGTCAACAAGCTGGTGTACGGCCCGCACATCCCATTCACGAACACCAGTCTTCCCGGGTATCGTGATCCGCAGCGCGGCGATGTCGTGGTATTCAAGTCGCCGCCGCAGTCCGATCAGCCGTGGGATCCGAATCCTACGCTGGTGAAAAGACTCGTCGGGATGCCGGGTGATACGATCTTCATGCGGAAGGGAATTCTGTATCGGGGTGGTGTGCGTGCGCGCGAGAACTTCGCGCCATCGAGCGCTGACCAGGTTTACGATTCGATCGATCCGCTGTTCGACTGGCAGAAGCGGTTTCAGCTATCGTCGTCGCGATTCGGAGCAGCGCCCGCGCAGCCGTCGCATGACAACTGGGGGCCGCTTGTCGTTCCGGCAGGTCATTACTTCATGATGGGTGACAGTCGCTACAACTCGAAGGACTCGAGGTACTGGAGCTTCGTTCCGCGCGAGAACATCAGAGGCAAGCCGATGTTCGTGTATTACGCATACAACGCGGATGACAGTGATCGGCCGCTACCGTTCGTCACCGATATCCGGTGGGGAAGGATCGGCCACTGGATTCACTAGAGACTAACTACAACTGACGAACCGCAACTCTCTGTGTCAAAGCAGTTGCGGTTGTTCAGTTCCGACTACTCAGCGACTAACGCGAGCGCCTTGCTGAAAGTGGAATCGAAGGTCACGGCACGGTGATAATCATCGGGCTGATAATCGGGATCCATCACGATGTATCTGTCTCCGACGCGCAGGATGTGAACCTTCCGATCCGCGTCGTCTTCCTTCACCACGACGTTGTACGCCGCCGCCGCGCGCGAGCAGACAACCGGATCGGTCACCGGCTTGATGTCACGCGACTTCACTCGCAGAACGTTGTAGACCTTGAGCGTTCGCTCGGCGATCACGTCCTTGCGTCGCATCAGCGACACGAAGAGCCGCTGATTGTATCGCGCCCCCGCGACCGCCTTGACACATCCAGCATCATGCGAGGCTGGAAACGCGACAGGCGAGAGCGCCAGAATCGGCGTCGCCGCGAAGGCCGCGGCAATCCAGAGTCTTGTATGCATGGCGTTCAAACGACTATTCACTCGCGGGCGAGGTAACGTTTTGGAGCGTTAGCAGCCGTCTTGCGTGTTTAACGGCATGTATTCAGTTCTTACAACGGAGCTCGCGCCCGCGGGATACATTGAATCACATGCGCGATTTTATCGCGAGGCAAAATAGCGAGCGACTCCGGCAACGTCTGTCGAGCGGCTTTCGCGTCCGTGAGCCCGCGGCTTTCACCAAGCTTGCGCGCTCGCTGGTCGACATGGCTCTCATCACAGGAATCGTCGCGCGACTCTATCGCGCACTGGTATTGACCCGCGCTCACAGCACCACGTACGCGATCGCACTCGCGTTAGGCGCGATCTTCCTGCTCCTGATGGTGTCGATCCATCTGAGCAGACATCCGCTCCGCGAATGGCTATGGCGCGCCCCGGCATTTGCCGCCGGTGAAGCCGCTGCGGAAATGCTGGCGAGTCTCGTCCTGATCGGACTTAGTCGTGAGCCGCTTGGAACCGGTGGCGCGCACTTTCGCGACTGGCCTGGAATGGCGGCCGGGACACTTACGCTTCGAATCATCTCGATCTCGCTGTACGCCCTGCTGCTCGCCGGCGTCGTCAAATGGGTGCGATATATGCTCCTCAGAAAGGAGCACATTGCATGGAGCGACGGAACCGTGCGAGCCGGAATTCCAGGCGAAAGCTATGTCGAGCGGCGACGGCATTAGGACGACCGCCCGTAAAGCGCTTATTATTCGAAAGCGAAATCAACAAACCAGCGGAGTTCAAACGATGTACGACGAAAGAATGGTCACGCCAATGCGGCAGGAGCTCACGCGGCTCGGCGTTGAAGAGATGCGGACCCCGGACGAGGTGGACGCGAAGCTGAAGGACTCGAAGGGCACGACGCTCGTGGTGGTGAACTCGATCTGCGGATGCGCAGCACGCAACGCACGTCCCGCAATCGCCAAAGCACTACAGCATTCATCCAGGCCCGATTCACTGACGACTGTATTTGCCGGCCAGGACATCCAGGCCGCGCAGCGCGCGCGCCAGTATTTCACGGGCTATCCGCCTTCCTCACCGCAGATCGGACTGCTCAAGGAAGGCAAGCTCGTATACATGCTCGAGCGTCATCAGATCGAAGGACGTACGTCTGGAGAGATCGCTGATGATCTCGTCGGAGCATTCGACCGGTACTGCACAACGCCAGAGACGGCACAGGCATCCGTCTAACAAAAAAGGATCGCCCCGCGCAGGGGCGATTCTTTTGGACTAATTAGTATCAATAAGCTACTAATTAGTGGGAGTATTTCACCCAGCGCATCATCTCGCGCAGCGTCGGCCGCTTCCCGTACATGAGGAGCCCCACGCGGTAGATCCGCGCAGCGAACCACGTCGCCGCGAGACACGCCAGCGCAACTCCGATCAGCGTTCCCACCAGCTCGTACCACGGCACGCTTCCAAGACTCAACCGCAGCGGCATGATGATCGGCGCGGAGAAGGGCAGCCATGACATCACGCTCGCGAGGCGGGAGGTCGGGTTCAGCAGGATCGGGTTGATAAAGATCGCCGTCGCCACAAGCAGAATCAGCATCGGCTGAACCGCCTGCTGCGCTTCCTGCTCGGTATTCACCGACGCGCCTACCGCCGCGTAAAGTGAAGAGTAGAAAATGAATCCGAGGACGAAGAAGAGTAGAAGAAGCAAAGCCAGCCCGATCGAAATCTCCGGCAGCGCAAACGGCATTGTCGCGACGCCGAACCGCTGAAGAATCGGCTGCCGAAGCTTGAACATCACCACGGTCGTGATCACCCAGAGTATCTGCTGGGTCAGACCGACAGCTCCGACGCCGAGGATCTTGCCCGCCAGAAGAGTCTCAGGGGGAACGCTCGACACCACAACTTCAGCCACGCGCGTCGTTTTCTCCTCGAGCACACCGCGCAAAACGTTCTGGCCGTATAGAACGATCGACATGTACAGGAGGAACGCGATCGCACCGGCGAAGATGATGCTGACGGCCCCCGACCCACCCCGTCCCTTGTCGGTGA
>JBDTNA010000158.1:0-7325 GCA_039933985.1 Gemmatimonadales bacterium
CACCTCGCGGCGAGAGTTCACGCGAACCCTGAGGGCAAAGGCGACGCGGTTTCCGAATGCAGGAGAATCAACATCGACGGAACAGCACTCCTCCTCGAGGAAGCAGTGGCCGCGAAAGCAAGCGGCTTCCTCTTCATCAGCTCAGTCAAAGCCGTCGCTGGAGAAAGCGACAAAATCCTTACCGCAGACACTCCGCCGCAGCCCGTTGACGCCTACGGCGAAAGCAAGCTCGAGGGCGAGCGACTTGTAAAAGTGATTGCGACGCGCGAAGGAATGCACGCACCGATTCTTCGCCTGCCGAATGTGTACGGCCCGGGCATGAAGGCGAACATGATCGCCCTCTTCAAAGCCATCGATAAGGGAATCCCTCTACCCCTGGGCTCGATCAGAAACCGCCGCAGCTTCGCGTTTGTCGGGAATGCAGTTGGCGCGATCGAAGCGCTGATCACGAGCGATGCGGCTGCTCACGAGACCGTCTACGTGAGCGACGAGGAGGACGTTTCGACGCCGGAGCTCGTTCGTCGCATCGCAAAAGCACTCGGAAAGCCGGCTCGACTGATCGCTGTTCCGGCCGGTCTCATCAATGGGGTCGCTGGAGCCGGGGGCTTGCTCTCACGATTTCAACCGTTCCATCTTAAAGGCGATTCCCTCGCGGCGGTGCTTGGCTCGTTGTTCGTTGACACCTCCAGACTCCGGGAGACGACCGGCTTCGTGCCGCCAACAACATTAGAGATAGGAATGCTCCAGACAGGGGAATGGTTCAAAACGCGTTCGCAGGCGACAAGCTCTTGATCGAGCAGCTCGTTTTTCTCGCGGCAGCCGCGATACTAAGCTGGCTGCTCGCGAGCCGCGTGCGACTCTACGCCCTCGACAGGCTTCTCGATATTCCCAACGAGCGAAGCTCGCACTCGACCCCGACACCCCGCGGCGGCGGACTCGCCATTGCCGTAACGGCACTCGGCGGAATCATCATTGCCGCCATGCTTGGCTGGATTGACTCGGACCTTGCGATTGCCCTTTCCGGTGGCGGAACGATGATCGCGACAGTCGGATGGGTGGACGATCACAACGATCTGCCTGCTCTGACGAGATTCGCCGTTCAGTTCCTGTCCGCCGCATGGGCGATGTTCTGGCTTGGCGGATTGCCTTCACTGAGCGTGGGCGTCCTCAGTGTTCACATGGGACTCGTCGGGACGGTGCTCGGAGTCATCGGCATCGTCTGGGCGATCAATCTCTACAACTTCGTTGACGGAATCGACGGACTCGCAGCGGGCGAAGCGATCAGCACCGGTGTGATCGGCGGCTTGATCCTTCTCGCCATGGGACAGGTGGGACTCGCAATTGTGTCGTTCCTCATTGCGGCAGCGAGCGCAGGATTTCTTCCGCTCAACTGGGCTCCCGCGAAGCTGTTCATGGGCGATGTCGGTAGCGGAATGCTCGGGTATCTCTTCGCGGTGCTCGCGATCGCTTCGGAGAACACGGGGGCAGTTCCTCTATTGATCTGGGTTCTCTTGCTCGGCGCATTCGTCTTCGACGCGACTGTCACGCTTTGTCGCCGAATCGCGCACGGCGAGAAGTGGTATCACGCGCATCACAGTCATGCCTATCAGCGGATGGTGCAGGCGGGCAGAAGCCACGCCCAGGTAAGCTCGACGATACTCATCATCAACCTTGCGCTCGCGGTTCTCGCGATCGTCGCGTGGCTGCGCCCGACGTTCTTCCTCATCGCAATCGGAGCCGGCGCCGTTCTCCTCAGCATCATCTATCTGTCTGTCGAACGCATACGGCCGATGCACGCTCAGTCGCGCGGTTGATAGTGGCCGGCACTGAAGTGACGACAGGCGCATCGCGACGACCACCGATCGTGCCGAGGGCGGGGAGGATAGAGGGGCCACGCGAAGAGACGTCATTGCTCGCGTTCGTGAGCATTCTCCTGAATCATCGTCGACTGATCGCGTTGTGCACCGTGCTCGGGATGCTGGTGTTCAGCCTTTTCGCCGCTGCCCAGGCGAGCATGTATCTGTCGCGTGCTTCGTTCCTTGTGAAGGGGCCGCGCACGGCGGCTCAGCTTCCCGGCGGCGCGGCGGCGCTTGGTGTGACGCTCGCCGCAGCGCAGGACTTCTCACAGTCGATCGTTTTCTACTCGGATCTCGTGAAAGCGAAATCCATTCTGGTGAACGTGGCGGCAAGGAGCTACGAGACTTCGGCCAGCAAAGGAGTGAAGCGGCCGCTGGCGGAGATATTTGGTATCAAGGCCAAAAGTCCCCGCGCTGGAGCGCTATTGGCGGCAGAAAGATTGTTCCCTGTTGTCTCGTCGATTGTTTACTCACGCAGTGGAACAGTCGGATTGGCGGTGCAGGCATCAGACCCGCTTCTCGCGCAGCAAATCGCGACCAGCATTCTCGACGAGCTCGATCAATTCTCGAAGACCCGGCGCCACGCTCAGGCGGTTGATGAGCGAAAGTTCATCGAGGGACTCGTGTCCGACGCGAGAGTTGCCATGACCCAGGCCGAAGGTGCAATCGGAAACTTCCAGCGCGAGAATCGCGAGTATGAGAGCGCGCCACAGCTGAGAATCCGGAATGAGAGGCTGACGCGCGAAGTCCTGATGCGTCAGCAGGTCTACACGGCCCTGACGCAGTCTCTCGAGCAGGCGAAAATCGAAGAGGTTCGAGATCCCGCGGCGATAACGATCATCGAGACCGCCGATCTTGCTCCCGATCCGCAGCGGAAAACCTTCTTCCGTAAGATCCTCCTCGGCTCGGCGGTCGGGCTTCTCGCCGGGATCGTGCTGGCGTTTGTTGTTCAGCGTTTCCAGGAACAGCAGAGGGGTCAGAGCGAAGCGTTTCGGAGGTTCATGGCTGGACTGCGGCCGGCGCCTCGCTAGGTCGTTGTGATTTCCGTGACACAAGCAACTATCTGACACGGAGTCACGGAGATACGGAGGGTGCACGGAGAGTTGATTTTGGCATTCGGTGCTTCAAGCGGAAGTCTCAACATCCTGTTTGTTTGGTTGGAACTGATGAACTGAAAGGACACCTTACTGTCGTTGCATCAGTTCCAAACAAGAAAGAAGCCTGGATTCGCAGCGACGTTCGCGCGTTCCAGGCTTCTTGCATTGAAATCCGTGTAAACTCCGTCTCTCCGTGACTCCGTGTCAAAGTGCGGTTCTTCAGCTCCCTCGTTAGAACGCCTGCCGCACCACCAAAGCAAGATTCAAATTCGTTTTGTCACTCAGAAAATAGCGATTGAGCTCGGAAGTCAAAACAGTACGCCCACTGATATCGAACGGCCCGACGAATCGACTTGCCTCGAGTCCCCACGACCACTGGACGTCATTCGGCTTCGCGATAGCCGGTCCGCTCACATAATCTGGAAGCCGCGCTGATCGCTCTCCCATCGACACGCGGGACAGGAACGTCGCGACGCGGCCGCCCGCAGTGAACCGTTCGAACGAGAAACGCTGCGCGCTCCCGCTGCCCGGTCCCACATTGGCGCCAAGGAGCTGGCCGTTGTACGTGTGACCCTGCTGCAGCGGTTTGTGCAGATAGATCAGTCCTTCACCGCGTGTTCGCGTTCCCGCGGGGGCCTCGAACGTGAAGATCTCCGCATTCACCGCATTCATGCGTCGGCCCTTCAGCCACGCTTTGCGGAATCCGATGTTGAGGGTTCCGGAGTGATCGGGCTGAAGGAGGAAGTCGCGCGTGTCCGCACTGAAGTCTTCGCGTCCATACTCGCCGTAGACTTCCGCACCGCTACCCGGAGGAGCCCAGCGGAAGAAGATCGACGCGAGCTGATTCTGAAGAATGCTCCTGTCGTCGCCCTGCACGGTGTCGCCTTCGCTCTTCAGGCGATTCTTGAGAAAATTCTGAAGAGGAAGCTTGAGGTTGTATCCTGAAATCAGCCCGCTCGAGTCTGACGATGCGTGGAAGAAGCGCGCGCCGCCGACCTCGAAGCCGGGAATTCCGCGAACCTGTACGGTTCCGATCAACCCCGCCATGAAACGCACAGTCCCCGCAGAATCGAATGACGTGAAATAGTCCTTGCCCTTCACGGTCGAGTATTTCGACTGCGTGAGTCTTCCGTAGACAAGCCGCGTGTGCACGTGGCCAATGCCGATGTTCGCCGGCTTTGCCGTTCCAAAAAAAACGTGAGGGAAGCCGCCGGCATTGTTGCTCAGGATATACGGGAACACGTTCGTCGGTCCCCACCACTGAGTCGCTGTCGAGATGCCGGCCGTTACGCCAACCACATCGACACGTGCTTCGCTTTCTCCAAGATCGAACCGCGTATACGGCGCATTTCCGAATCGCTGCGGAAGGTCGATGTCGAACAACAGCTGACCATTCGCGTATTGCAGATCGTCCGTTTGTCCGTTGTCCATCAGCGGGAACGACGTGTTCTCAGCCCGGAATGCGATTGGGGCCAGGCGGGCAGAGAATGCACCCCATCGTGCGAGAACTCCGACCTGCGCGTAGCTCGTGAGGCCCTTGCCGGCCCAGAGCGGGCCGTCATTCCCGCCCCACGGATAGGCAGTATTTCCAATGAATCCGACGGTCGGAAGAACGAAATGGAATCGCGGGCCACCTGTAGAATCCTTGCGGAAGTCATAGCGCTCAGCCCACGGGTGTCCGTCATCTTTCGGGGCGAGCCTGTCAATCTCCGACGGCGAGAATCCGCGAATGCTCCACGGCGTCGGGTCGGATTTGTCGAGGGTCTGGAGGTATCGCAGGTAGCTCTCGAAAAGGCTTCCTGCATACACCTCGGCGGGGCCACCCGATTGCGCGCGCGCCTCGCGAGGCAAACCTGCTACGGTGGCAGATAAGAGCGCTGCAAGGGCAACAACAACACGAATCGATCGCGTCCGCGTTGGCTGCGGCTCGGCTTTAAGCATTCAATGTCTATTGGTACGAGAAGTCTGGGCTGGCGGCCACGATTGCAAACTGGCGAGCGCCGTACTCGTGCGTAAGCACTATATTTACGTTCACGTAACGTGCGGAGCAAGCGCGTCTGCCGCGCGGAAGTTGAATGCTCCGCGGCGTCAATCACATCGAAATATCGCTCGTAATGAGTTCATTCCGGAAAGTTCGCTACATCCCGGTCGGAATTGTTTTGCTTGGAATCGCCAGGCTGTCTGCCGCACAGGTTGCAACCAGTCCGACCGTTCCCGAGGCCGCAGCCTACGTTCCCGCGATCACGGTCAGCGGGGATTCGGTCGAGCGTCTGCGTATGTCTCAGCTCGAGGGCCGCGCCCCGCTGAAGGGCATGCTGCTGCGCTCGACGTCGTCGCTTACCGATCCTGTTCTCTGGGGATCCGGCGTGCGAGGCGTCACTGCCGTCCTTCCGCAGGTTACCTCCGCGATCAACAGCGAGCTTCCGTATGGTCAGAACGACGGGGCGATGTGGGCCGGGAAGGGCTACAACCTCCGGGTGCTTGGAGGACTCGCCGTTGATTTTGGACCGCTCCGGATTGTCGCAATTCCGGAGCTTGTTTCATCGACCAACTACTCGAACACAGTTGACGTAACCGACCTCAGATTCTCGAGGCCGCTGCCGAGCTATAGAAGCCCGTTCTCGTCACCGTTCAACGTCGTGCCGTATTCGATCGATCTGCCGTATCGCTTCGGCGACAAGACGATCAACAAGGTTTATCCCGGTCAATCGTCGGTCACTGTGACGTTCGGACCGATGCAGATTGGCGCTGCAACCGAGAATGAATGGTGGGGACCCGCGCAGCGAAATCCGCTTCTTCTCGGCGACAACGCAGCAGGATTCCCGCACGCGTTCCTCAGAACCGGACGTCCGCTTGTCAGCCCGGTCGGAGTGTTCGATGCGCGCTGGATTGTCGGCGGGCTCAAGGAATCGGACTACTTCGACAACGACGAAACGAACAATGTTCGCTCGTTGAGCGCATTTGCTCTGACGTGGAAGCAGCGGCCGAGTGCGGGGTTCAGCATCGGAATAATGCGGTCGGTGTATGCGCCGGCTGACGGATACGGAAGTGCTTTTGGCAAACCATTCGATTTCCTCAAAAGCACCGGTCGCCCGAACGCTCTGGCGGTCAGCGACTCGACTATGACGCCGGGTCCGGATCAGATCATGTCGTTCTTTGCGCATTGGGCGCTGCCGCGATACGGGCTCGAGACATACGTCGAGTGGGCGCGCACCGAGCTGCCTTCGCTCAGACAGTTCATTCTGACGCCACAGCATACGCGCGGGTATACAGGCGGGGCGCAGTGGGTGAAGCGTACGGGTGAAAATTCAAGATTCCGGTTCCGCGGTGAGCTGACGAACGTCGAGCAGAGCAGCACATACCGATTCGGACCGATTGGATCGTTCTATACGAGCCGCGCGGTAGCCCAGGGCTACACGAACGAAGGCCAGATGCTCGCGACGGGAATTGGTCCCGGATCGTCGGGTGAGTGGCTGGCATTCGACTGGTTCCTGGGTGGATTGCAGGCCGGCGGGAATTTCACTCGCACGCGGTTCAACAACGACGCGTTCTTCCTGAAAAGCAATCCGCACCGGTGCTTCCATGATGTAACGGTTGCGCCCGGCTTGAGCGCCGGCTGGACCAACAAATTGTTCCGGTTGCGCGCAGACTGGTCGAAGGTCACCCGCTACAACACGTTCTGGCAGCGCGTCAGAGGATGCGGCAGCGACGACACCGCCATTGGCGATCGGTCGAGCCAAAACTTCGTTCTCACGCTGAGTACGCTGGGATGGTAAGGATTCTCGGAGATATGAGAGCAAGGGTTCAGGGCGCGCTCGCTGCGACGCTGATTGCAGCATCGGCTATCGCGATGGGAAGCTGCATCGAAGCGACGGGACCATCGGACCGGTTGTCGGAGCCCAAGATCGTATTCGTTTCCAACAGGGACGGGAACGACGAGATCTACACGATGAATTCCGACGGCACCGGAGTCGTGAGGATCACGAACAACGCAGCGCGTGACACCCGTCCGGTCTGGTCGCCTGATGGCAACTCGATCGCGTTCGTGTCGGAGCGAAGCGGGAATCGCGACATCTGGATCATGAATGCGGATGGCAGCGGCCTGCGGAACCTGACTCAGAATATCGCTCAGGACGATGCGCCGAGCTGGTCGCCCGATGGAAGCCGTGTGCTTTTCTCGAGCACGAGATTCGGGCCGGCAAAAATCTTCGTAACGAACGCATCGGCAGGCGACACGACGACTGCACTGACTGATGGATTCGCTACTGATTCATGGCCAACGATCTCGCCGGACGGCAGGTTCATCGCGTTTCATGCCGATCGCAATTCGACTTTCACCGACATCTACGTCCTGCGAAATCAATTCCAGGAT
>JBDTNA010000159.1:0-7290 GCA_039933985.1 Gemmatimonadales bacterium
GTCTTCACCACCACCGGAGGAACTGCGACTTCAATGTCACGCTTGAATTTCAGAACATCGACCAGCGCCTCACTCGGCAACAACACACCGCCATCCGGAGCAGGAACCCTCAACACGAACGATCGATCGCGCGTGCTCTTCCTGAATCCCTTCCCTTCGTAAATGCGATTGATCAGGATGCGCCGCACGATCACCATGATCGCAGCAAGTGTCGGAACAGCGATCACGAGACCGAGCGGACCAAGAAGTTTTCCAATCACCAGCACGGCCATGATCGTGAGCACCGGCGGAAGCTCGATCTTGTGCGACATCACCAAAGGCGCGACGACGTTTCCCTCGAACAGGTGCACGATCACACCAAGCAGGAGAACGAGCAGAGCTTTAGTTCCTCCACCGGGAGTTCCAACAACGATCATTGCCGGCAGGATCGTCGAGAGAAGACTTCCGAAAAACGGAACGATCGCGACAACGCCGGTGAAGAGTCCGAAAGTCAGCGCGTACGGAACTCCGAGTATGTAGAGACCAAGCGCAGTGAACGCGGCAAGCACCGTCATCGCAAGCAGCTGCGCGACGATGTACGAGCGAAGCGCGTCCGCGAGATCGCGAAGCACATCGCGAATCAGGTCGCGATGCACCGGCGGAAACAATGCGATCAGCCACTCGCGATAGACACCCGGTTGCAGCGCGAGATAGATGCCCATCACGATCACCGCGAAGACTTCGATGAGCGCCGTCACCGCACCGAAGACTTTTGGAAACACTTCCGTGGCGCCTGAAGCGAACTGGTCGTACACGGCGTGAAGCACCTTGTGCTCACCGGGCTTCCACATTTCCCTGAGGGCCGGGAATCGACTGACAAACTGGTCGAGGCCACCCTCCCACTTCGTGATCATGTCCGGGAGAACAGTTACCAGACTGCGAGTCTGCTCGACCACCGGCGGGACAAGCAGAGCGAACAGTCCGGCAATCGCGACCAGCGTTCCGAATACCGCGATGAAGAATGCAAGCCGCTCGGGGACTCGGCCGCGCTTGACGAGCAGGTCGCGCACGGCGCCGAGGTAGAGCGAGATGATGATGGCAAGAAACAGCAACAGGAAAACGCTGGCCGTAGTCCCCACCATCCAGAGAATCAGGATGGTGAGGATGACTGTTGCTAAGGCGGGAGCCAGCTTGAAGTGCTGGCCACCCAGCGCGTCACTCAACTGGTGGCGTTCTCGTCGTGAATCTCTTCCGCATCAGGAATATCGTCGGCCTCGCCACCCTGACCAGCCGCAAGCTGCCGATTGGTTTCCGGCGCTGCGGCCGGCGGAAGGATTCCCATCTTCTGCTTGAGCTGCAGCAGCTGCGCATCGGCAGTAGCCGTACCTGCCGTAGACTCGAGACGCTTGAAGTCGCTGGCGAGCCTGTCGCCGGAAAATTCCTCGTTGATCTCGACGTGCGCGCGAATCTGGCGCTCGTTCTGATCGATCTTCTCTTCCATTCGCGCGAACGCCTCGAACGCCGACTTCTCGGATATCGAAGACATCGTCTCGGATATTCTCTTCTGCGCTTCGGCACGACGCTGCTTCGCGAGAAGAAGATTCTTCTTCCGCGCCGCCTCCTCGATGTTGTCGTTGAGACCGCGGAGTGAATCCTTGAGGCGGTCGGTCTCCTGCTTGTGCGCTTCCCACGTCAGCTGCATCTGCTGCCCGCGCGACACATGCTCGCCGCGGCGCATCAGCGCCTGCTTTGCGAGATCATCGCGGCCTTCCTTCACTGCGAGCATCGCGCGGTGTTCCCATTCCTCAGCTTCGCGCAGCTCCTGAGCGGTCTGGTCCTGAAGACGCTTCTCATCGGCGATGGCGGCAGCTACCTGCTGCTTTGCCTTCACGAGCTGGGAACGCATGTCGATGATGATCTGATTCAACATCTTCTCCGGCTGTTCAGCCGAAGAGATCATGTCATTGACGTTGGCCCTGAAGAGCCGGGCTATGCGGTCGAAAATGCTCATATTCCTGGATTACCTCGTAGTGTCCATCGTTCGCCAAGATACCTTATTAGAGGAACGTGTTCCAGTAAAAAGCGGTTTCAGGAACGGTGAATCTGGTACAGGCGTTCCTTGGCCAGCTTCCGCCCGGTCGGGGTCGCGGCCAGCCCTCCGCCGGCAGTTTCACGGTATCGAACATCCATTTCTCTGCCAATCTCGCCCATGACGTCGATGACCTCATCGGCGGGGATGGCGAACGTGATTCCGGCCAAAGCCATCTCGATTCCGGCAAGGGCAATAGCTGCACCGGTCGCGTTCCGAAACACACAGGGCAGCTCCACCAGTCCGCCAAGTGGATCGCAGACCAGACCGAGCATGCCTTGCATCGTTAGAGCTACAGCATGACCGGCCTGCGAAGGCGTACCACCGAGCATCTCGGTCGCGGCAGCAGCTGCCATCGCCGCTCCAGCTCCGGTCTCTGCCTGGCATCCACCCTCCGCTCCGGACAGCGACGCGCGCTCCGCGATCACTGCACCAACGAGCCCCGCGGTCGCCAAGGCGTCGATTACTTTCTCTTCGGAGATTCCCTTCGCTGCGGCCAATCCCGTCAGTACGGCCGGTAGCGTTCCTGCTCCGCCAGCGGTCGGCGCCGCAACGATCACTCCCATCGCGGCGTTCACTTCCTGCACTGCGAGCGCTCGCGACAGAATGTCTCTGAACGGAGTGTCGGCGAGCGGACCACGCGCATCATTTCTGAGCTTCGCCGCGTCGCCGCCAACGAGTCCAGAAGCAGATCTCAAATCACCGGTCAGGCCGTCGCCGATCGCGCTGAGCATCACCACCAGCGCGCGCTTGAGCGACGATCTTATGTCTTCGACCGAGCGCCCCTGGTCCGCACTCTCGAGCTGAAGCGCGACCTCCGAAAGCGTCTTGCCCTGTTCCTCGGCGTCGCGGATTGCTTCGTTGAGTGAACGGTACACTTAGGCTCCGCTCACCTTGTCGAGACGCCGTGCCCAGCGCACCCAGTCGAGACTTCTGATCTCGTCGCGAATCTCTTCACCCGGCGCTTCGTCGCATTCGATCACCATGAATGCGTCGCCACCCTTTTGCTTACGCGTCAGCTTGAGCGTCGCGATGTTGATGTCATGGTCGGCAAGAAGTCCCGTGATGCGCGCGATAGAGCCTTTCTTGTCCTCGGCAACAAGTGCAATCGTGTGAAAGCTGCCGGTCACGTCGACTGGATACCCATCGATTTCGGTGACGAGCACGCGGCCAGCGCCAAGCGATGATCCCGTGAGAGTTGCCTTGATGTCTCCACGCTCGAGCGACATGCGTACCGTGTTGGGGTGGCTGGAGTCCGAAAGTGTCGTCTTTTCGAACCGATAGTCCAGGCCTTCGTGCTCAGCGATTTCGAGCGCGGTACGGATGCGGTCGTCGTCCGGCCTGAATCCCATCATTCCGGCAACGAGTGCCTTGTCGGTGCCGTGTCCTTCACCTGTGCGCGCGAATGATCCGTGCAGCTCGAGAAGGGCGGATTGTGGTGTCCCGCTGACGAGCCCTCGCGCAAGCAGGCCAAGCCGACAAGCTCCAGCGGTATGGCTGGAGGATGGTCCAACCATGACCGGACCGATAATGTCGAGCAGTGATACCATATAGAAGGGCCTCAGCCCGCCTTGAGACGCAGTTTCCTTGCAAGCAGCGGCCGCAAGAACTGGCCGGTATACGATTCCTTCACCGAAGCGACCTGCTCTGGCGTCCCACTCGCGACAACCGCACCGCCTCGCAGACCGCCATCGGGCCCGAGGTCGACGATCCAGTCGGCGGTCTTGATCACGTCGAGATTGTGCTCGATGACGAGAACCGTATTTCCTCTTTCGACAAGGCGATGCAGCACGTCGAGGAGCATTCGCACGTCTTCAAAATGCAGTCCCGTCGTTGGCTCGTCGAGGATGTAGAACGTGCGGCCGGTGTCTCGCTTCGACAACTCGGTCGCGAGCTTTACGCGCTGAGCTTCGCCACCGGATAGAGTCGTTGCGCTTTGTCCCAGGTGGATGTATCCCAGCCCGACATCATTCAACGTGTGAAGCTTCTGATAGATGCGCGGCTGATTCTCAAAAAACGCGAGCGCATCTTCCACGGTGAGATCGAGAACATCCGCGATGCTCAGGCCACGGAACCGAACTTCGAGTGTCTCGCGGTTGTATCGCTTTCCCTTGCACACATCGCACGGAACGTAGACGTCAGGCAGAAAGTGCATCTCGATCTTCACCAGACCGTCGCCTTCGCATGCCTCGCATCGTCCGCCCTTCACGTTGAATGAAAATCTCCCTGGACCGTATCCGCGGATCTTTGCTTCCGGCATTTCCGCGAACAGCTCGCGGATCGGAGTGAAGAGTCCGGTATAGGTCGCCGGATTCGAGCGGGGGGTCCGGCCGATCGGACTCTGGTCGATGTCGATCACCTTGTCGATGTGCTCGAGTCCGGTGATGCGGTCATGAGAACCAGGCACAACTCGCGCGCGATAGAAATGCCGCGCCATCGAGTTGTGCAGGATGTCTTCGATGAGAGTCGACTTTCCTGATCCCGACACGCCGGTGACGGCGACAAAGAGACCAAGCGGAAGGGTGACATCGATGTTGCGGAGATTGTGTTCCTTCGCGCCGAGGATCTTGATCAGTCGCGCCGGATCGGACGGCCTGCGCTGGACGGGAATGGAAATCTCCATCTCGCCGCGCAAATACTTTGCGGTTATCGACGATGGATGCTTCATCACATCCGCAACGGTTCCTTCGGCGATGACGATCCCACCATGCTTTCCTGCGCCGGGACCAAGGTCGATGAGGTGATCTGCCTCGAGCATGGTCTCTTCGTCATGCTCGACGACAATCACGGTGTTCCCGAGATCGCGAAGCTGTCTCAAAGTCGAGAGAAGGCGAGCGTTGTCACGCTGGTGAAGTCCGATCGATGGCTCATCGAGAATGTAGAGCACGCCGACGAGTCGCGATCCGATCTGCGTTGCGAGACGAATGCGCTGCGCCTCACCGCCCGACAATGATTCGGCGGAGCGACCAAGGGTCAGATAGTCGAGCCCGACATCGTTCAGAAAACGAAGGCGCTCGCGGACTTCCTTGAGGATTGGGCCCGCGATGTCGGCGTCGAGTCCGGGACTTCCGTTCTCGCGAATAGGAACGGACTCAAAGAAGTTGAGCGCACCCGTGATCGGCATCTCCGCAACTTCGCCGACGTTCTTGTCCGCGATCGTGACAGCCAGCGATTCGGCTTTGAGGCGTCGTCCGTGACATGTCGTGCACGGCCGGGCCTGCATGTACTCGTCGAGCTGAACACGGACTGAATCGGATTCAGTCTCGTTGTAGCGTCGCTGAACATTGGAGATGACGCCTTCCCATTTGCCGGCGTCTGCTTTTGATCCGCGCTTTGCGTGCGAGCCATAGAGCATGATGTCGCGCGAGTGCTGCGACAGCTCACCCCACGGGTCGTTAAGCGAGAATCCAAACTGCCTGGCGAGTCCCGGAAGAATGACTTTGCGCAGATATCCGTCGGGCTCACCCCAGGGGAGAATCACGCCCTCGAGAATCGAGATGCTCTTGTCACCGAGAATGAGCTGTTCACTCACCTCTCGGCGGACGCCGAGTCCGCCGCAGTCCGGGCACGCTCCAAACGGTGAATTGAACGAGAAGTGTCGCGGCTCGAGCTCGGGAAGGGAGATGCCGCACTCAGGGCAGCCGTATTTCTCCGAGAAGAGATGCGTCGTGTGATCGTCCTGGCGCGTTACCTCGATCAGTCCGTCGGAAAGCTTGAGTGCGGTCTCGACGGAATCGGCGAGGCGTGCGCGATCTTCAGCACGAACGGCGAGACGATCCACGACAACAGAAATGCTGTGATTGAGTTTGCGGTTGAGCCGCGGCGGATTTGCGACCTCGACAAGATCTCCGTCAACGTACGCACGAACGAAACCCTGTTTGCGCGCGCTCTCGAACAGCTCCTTGAATTCTCCCTTTCTGCCGCGCACGAGTGGCGCGAGGATCTCGATCTTCGCGCCTTCGGGCCAGGTGAGAATCGAACCGGCGATCTGTGCCGCGCTTTGACGCTCGACAGGTCTTCCGCAGTTTGGGCAATGCGGTGTACCTGCCCTCGCGTAGAGAAGTCGGAGATAGTCGTAGATCTCGGTGACGGTTCCGACGGTCGAGCGTGGGTTGTGCCCGGCACTCTTCTGCTCGATCGAAATGGCCGGTGACAGCCCCTCGATCGAATCGACGTCGGGCTTCTCCATGAGGCCGAGGAACTGGCGAGCGTACGCGGAAAGCGATTCGACGTAGCGTCTCTGGCCTTCGGCGTAAATGGTATCGAACGCGAGCGACGACTTTCCGGATCCAGACAGGCCTGTAATGACTGTCAGCCGGTCGCGAGGGATGGTTACGTCGATGTTGCGGAGGTTGTGCTCGCGCGCTCCGCGGACGATGAGCGCTTCTTCTGGCATAGCTTCGTAAGTTCGCGGGTTACACGGCCTTAAACAAGTCAGGCAGCCTGGACCGTACTGGTTCGGGTTGGAATTGCGCAATGCGTACTGAGTGCGCATTGGGAAACCCTGCGCGCATTGGGGACAACCGCAAAAGGGCGGCGGTGTGCGGAGTGCCGAATAGAGACGCTCCGCGAAATTCAACGAATTTGAAGGCGATCATACCGCGTGAGCGACACCGGCTGATCCGACCGCATCGCCCGCCAGTCTAGGAGCTCTTCCGTCGGTGTCCCCCAATGCGCGCAGGGTACCCCAATGCGCACTCAGTACGCATTGCGCAATTTCAAACTGACCCACTACCAGATGGGGGTGCGCCTATGCGATTCCCAGATCCAGCTCGTAGAAAAGCGTATGCCCGAACTCGATCGGCCGATACGGATCAATCTGGAGGAAGCCGAGGCTGGTGTACAGATTCTGAGCCGGCTGCATCGTAGCCAGAGTCCCGAGTCGGAGCTTTGCGTATCCGCGCATTCGTGCTTCATCGATCACCAAGTGCGCGAGCTGCCGCGCGATTCCTTCTCCACGATGCGCGGGACGGACGTACATGCGCTTCACTTCGCCGGCTTCGGCCGATTGCGACTGAAGCGCAACGCAACCGACAGCGTCGCCGCCCCTCCATGCGACCCACAGTCCGCCCGATGGAGGAGCGTACGGATCCGGAAGTTTTCCAATGATCTCATCGATCTGTTCCGGATCGTGCGCTTCGGAATGCGCTTCGAAGTGCTCGCGAATCAGCGCACGGACCGCTTCAATCGACCGCTCATCCGAAACTGCGCGAATTGCCGTG
>JBDTNA010000160.1:0-7280 GCA_039933985.1 Gemmatimonadales bacterium
TGACAGAAGCCATGCGCGTCTGCTCGCGTAACCTGCGGTGTCCGGCGATTCGTCTCCGGACCGATCGAGCATCTCGGCGATAGTCTGCCAGATGTACACGAGACCGAGCGCTGCCCAGACACCCCAGGCCGAGTAGCTCCATATATAGAAGTAGTCTCGGTCGCGCACTTCTCGGGCGACATTGTCGCCAAGCTCAGGTGACTGCGACCACCCGTACTTGAAGTTCATGTAGTAGATCAGCGCCAATGTCAGAGTGAACATCAACGGCCCGAAGTACCAGAAGGTTCGCCGTTCGTATTTCCAGTGTACCCACCCTCCCGCAAGACCGAGTGAGAGGAACAGAACCGCGAGTATTGCCTGAAGCGCCGGACTTTCGTCGTATGCGTCGCGCAGCCACTGCCACTTGAAGTACAGCCACCACATCCCGACCTGAGCGGTAAACGGCGCGCCGCGCTCGAGTTTCTTTCCGTACTGCTCGCGATTGATGTTGTCTACGAGCCGTTTCTTCGTGAGCTCGCTGAACGTGCATGACGTTTCGATCTTCTCGAGACAGGCCGTCGGTTCGCCTTCATTCAACGGCGGGAAGTATGCAGCGCGGATCGGCTCGTAGATGAACGGCGTGAGTCCGATCGCAAGCACGAGAACGCATTTGACGATGAGGCGCCAGTTGAGAAGCGTCTGCCATCGGCGCACGAGGATCGCGAAGCCAACCGCCGGCGCAGCGAGCATTCCTGCGGGGTGATTTGCGTAGCCCAGTCCGAGGAGATAGGCGACAAGCACCAGCTTGCTGTCTGCTTTCGGCCCGTCAGGATCGTCGGTCCATGAGATCATCAGCCACGACACCGCCGTGAAGAAAAACAGCGAGATCGTGTACACCTTTTCGTTCACGACGCTTTGGTTCCACACTGTGAATGCCGTCGCGCCGATCAGTGTTGCGAGTGCTGCTCCGACATATCGCTGCCAGCTTCGTGGAAGCCATCCGGAAAGAACGCGTTCGGTGATCAGAAACCAGAAACCGGCAGAGCACGCGCTTGCGAGGGCGGCCATTGTGTTGATGTGCTGAGCGTAACTGCCAGGGAGCGGCAGCTCGCCGAACACGTGACCGATCAGCATGAAGAACGGATTGCCCGGCGGGTGGGGCAGCCCGAGTACTTTGGTCGCGGCCATGTATTCGCCGGTGTCCCACATCGCGGTCGACGGAGCGATCGTGATGAAGTAGAGCAGGAAAACGGCTGCGGCCGCTATTGCAGCGGCTTTATATGAAGGCTCGTATCCGGCGCCCGAGTCGGGGTTCGCACGAGATGCGGTGGCCCTGGCTGGTGTCGATCTGGAAGCAGCAGCGGTCATCGCTTGTTTTGTGGGGTCGCGGTAGCAGGCATGGGCGTACAAATGTACCCCTGCGGCGAGCGGCTCCCAAGCCGAACGGCGTAAGGATGTTGTTGCGAGGTTGATTCCGCGCGACCTGCACTACCTTTAGCCCATGGATTTCTCGGGAATCTCCGGACAGCTCTCATCGAGCCCGGCTGTCGCGATTGGAGTGCTGTTTATTGCCGGCGTGCTCACCAGCATGACGCCGTGCATCTACCCGATGATCCCGATCACAGCGGCGATCGTCGGCGGACAGTCCGTCGGAGAGGAAAGAGCTCCGCGGAGTCGCACACTCATTCTTACGCTTGCCTACGTCATCGGCCTTGCAGTCGTGTACGCATCGCTCGGCGTTCTGGCGGGAATGACGGGCACGCTCTTCGGAAGCGTAAGCACGAATCCGTGGTTGTACTTCTTCATGGCGAACCTGCTGCTCCTCGCGGCGCTGTCGATGCTCGATGTGGTTCCCATTCGTCTGCCGTCGAGTCTCATTGCGCGGGCGTCGGCCGCCGGAACCGCAGGCAGGATTTCGGGGGCGCTCATCATGGGTGCCGTGTCCGGTCTCGTCGCCGCTCCCTGCTCGGCTCCAGTGATGGCAGCGGTTCTCACCTGGGTAACGACAACGCAGCGGGCGGCGATGGGTTTCGTCTATCTCCTCAGCTTTTCGCTCGGAATGTGTGCGTTGCTTGTCGCGGTGGGATTGTTCAGTGGTACCCTGTCCCGCCTCCCGCGGGCGGGCGCGTGGATGGTCTGGGTAAAGCGAATCTTCGCGCTGATCATGTTGGGCGCGGCGGAGTATTACCTGGTCAAGATGGGCCAACTCCTTTTCTGAGGTTGTGATGTTGATACGCGCAGTTGCCATTGCCGCGTTTGCAGTCTCGATTCCGCTGACCGCAAACGCACAAGAGTCTGGTATCGCGGTTGGAACGAAGGCGCCCTCAGCCAAAGTTCAAACGCTTGATGGAAAGCAGGCGGACCTGGCGAGCTACATTGGAAAGACGCCCCTGCTTATCGAGTTCTGGGCGTTCTGGTGCCCCAACTGCAAAGCGCTCGAGCCGACTCTTCTCTCGCTCCAGAAGAAGTACGGATCGAAAGTGAAATTCGTCGGCGTTGCTGTCTCGGTGAACGAGACCCGCGATCGCGTCAAAGCGTACACGACCAGGCACGGCTTCCGGCATGAAACCGTCTTTGATGCGGACGGACATGCCGCCGAAGCGTATGACGTTCCGGCCACTTCGTACGTCGTGGTCATCAACGCCAAAGGCGAGGTTGTTTACACCGGGCTGGGCGCAAAACAGGACCTCGAGTCAGCGATAAGGAAGGCACTGAAGGGCTGAAACCCGACCGGGTTCAAACCGTAGGGGGACGAGAAGCGTCCAACGTGCGTTGGTCCCTTTGCGTTGTCTGTCGCCCACTCTGCCCAAGGGAAGGAAAGTCCTATGAATCAGTCCCGGATCTCGATTCGTGCAGCCTCCGCCGGCCTCCTCATCATCACGGCTGCCTTCATACCGATAAAGACCGAGGCACTCGAGGATTACACATCTCCCCGAAACGCCACCGTCGATGCCCGGGGCGCGCGAACAGTAACGATCGAGGCAGCCGCAGGTGAGCTGCGCGTCGAGGGTCAGCCCGGCATCAACGAGGTTCGGATTCGCGGCACCGCCCGCTCCAACCGCGACTCACGCCTCAAGGACATCAAGCTCATTGCAGAGCGCCGAGGCGACGTCATCTACATCAAGGCTGACATTCCCGACGACAACAACTGGGGCAGCTGGAACGGCGGCGACCGGTACATGGCGCTCGATCTCATCATTGAAGTGCCGATCTCGCTTCGCCTCGACGTTACCGACGGAAGTGGAGACGCAGAATTCAAGAATACCGGATCACTCGATTTCGAAGACGGGTCCGGCAACATCTTGGTTCGCGGCGCGCACGGCGACGTCCGTATCCGTGATGGCTCGGGGAACATCATCATCGAGGGTGTCCAGGGCGCGGTGAGGGTCAGCGACGGATCAGGCGAGATCCGCGCGAATGACATCACCGGAAACTTCACCGTCGAAGAGGATGGATCTGGCGGCATCGATGTCTCCGGCGTCGGTGGAACCATGCGAGTCGAAAACGACGGCTCTGGAAACATTGACGTAGAGCGTGTCGCGGGGGATTTTGTGGTCGACAGCGACGGCAGCGGCTCGATTCGGTATGCGACGGTCAAGGGAAGCGTGAGAATCCCCGAGCGAAGGCACCGAAGAGGGTACTAACCCACTTCATCGGAGCTTCAATGGCCGTTTCGATTCCAGCCGTCTCTCATCATTCGGAGACGGCGTCTTCGGAAGCGGAGCTTGGCAGAATTCTCGCCAGCGAATGGCCGATCTACGCTGTACTGATTGCGTCAGTCTCAATCGTCATCGGTCTGACCTGGGACATCTCGTGGCATCGCACCATCGGCCGCGACACATTCTGGTCTCCGCCACACCTCATCGAGCAGGTGGCCGCAATCGTTGCCGGCTTGAGCTGCGGCTACGTGGCTCTCAAGACGACCTTCGCTGGGAGCGAGACTGATCGCGGAAACTCGGTCCGCTTCTGGAGATTCTTTCAGGCACCGGTAGGCGTGTGGGTGTGCATCTGGGGAACGATCATGATGATCACCTCCGCGCCCTTCGATAACTGGTGGCATAACGCGTACGGGCTGGACGTAAAGATCATCAGCCCTCCCCACATGGTTCTCGCCTCCGGCATGATCGGCATTCAGCTCGGCGCGATGCTGATGGCGCTCGGTGCGCAGAACAGGGCTGAGCGCGAGTCGGACAGGCAGCGCCTCGGAATCATTTTCTCGTTTTCGGCTGCTGTCATCGTCATGATGGCGCTCATCATTGCCACCGAAGACGCATCGTACGCGAACCAGATGCACAGCTCCGGATTCTATAAAGCCACGGCGATCGTCGTGCCCGTGTTTCTCGTTGCCTTCGCGCGCGCATCACGGCTGTCGTGGCCGGCAACGCGCATCGCGATCGTCTACATGCTCATGATCCTGGTCTCGATGTGGGTACTCCAGCTTGTTCCGGCAACACCGAAGCTCGCCCCTATCTACAACCCGATCACGCGCATGGTCCCGCCTGCGTTCCCGCTCCTGCTGGTTTTCCCGGCGCTCGCTCTGGACGTCTTGATGAAGCGTTTTGGAGACAAGCGTGACTGGATTCTTTCGGTTGCTATCGGTGTCGTATTCGTCGGTGTGATGCTTCTCGTCCACTGGCCGTGGTCGAGATTCATGCTTACAGAGAACGCGCGGAATTTCTTCTTTGGTGCGGGTCACTGGGACTACACAAGTCGTCTCGGACCGTGGCGTTTCGAGTACTGGGATCGCGATCTCGGCGCGAATGGAAAGCCGAGTGTGGTGTCACTTGCTATCGGATTGTCTATTGCGGTGGGAATCGCAGTCGTTTCGACGCGAATAGGGCTGGCCTGGGGCAAGGGAATGGCGCGGATCAAGCGATGATCCGCACGTTTGTTCGAACACTCGGCATCGCTTTCGTTTTCGTGGTCGCGTCGGGCCACGTCGGCAGCCCCGATATCTGGTTCGAGGGAAATGCAGGACCATATCCGGTCACGGTGCAGATTCAGACTGCCGGAGTCGTCCCCGGGGTCGCGAAGATTTTTGTGCGAGTGACCGGCGATCGCCCTCGTGCTGTCACCATTCAGGCGAACAAGTTCGATGCGGGTGGGTCGGCACCACCTCCCGAGATGACGACACCTGTGACCTCCGACCCGGGTCTCTATTCCGGCAAGCTGTGGATAATGAGCGGAGGCTCGAATAGCGTGACAGTGAACGTCGCCGGCGCGAAGGGTACGGGAAGCGTTGTCGTTCCGGTCGTCGTCGTCGCTTACACGCGGCTTGCGCTCGCTGCCCCGATGGGAATTGCCCTTGCTGCCATGGGCCTCTTCCTGTTCGCGGGTCTCGTGACAATCGTTGTCGCGGCAATTCGTGAAGGGCCGCTCGACCCGGGCCAGCAGCCAACCGATCGGACCCGAAAGCGCGCGCGAATCGGTATGGCGCTGACATCGGTGATTCTCGTGACTCTGATTGCGGGCGGCTGGCGGTGGTGGAATTCCGATGACGCCGATTACGAGCGCAACATGTACAAGCCGCTCGGCTCATCCGCCGCCTTGAAGGACATCGACGGTGCTCACTTGCTCCAGGTCTCGATCACCGACTCGGCGTGGGTGCACCGATCCGACACCGCCTGGCTTCGCAGGAACGATCGCAACGTCTGGACGCCGCTCGTCGAGGATCACGGCAAGCTCATGCATGTCTTCGCAATCAGTGAGGATCAGTCGTCATTCGCGCATCTGCATCCGGATTCGAAAGACTCGACCGTATTTTCGGCGAAGAGTCCCGCGTTGCCTCCGGGGAAATACCGTGTGTTCGCCGACATCGTGCATGAAAGCGGGTTTACGCATACCCTTGTGTCGGCTCTCGAAGTTCCGGCGCCAAGTGCCTCGTTGCCTGTAACGACAGGCGATGCGGATGATTCCTGGGCTTTGTCGGCGAAGCGGAACCCGGGCACGAGCGCAAAGCTCGACGACGGCACGACGATCGAGTGGGTTCGAAGTGGAAGCCCTGTTGCCGGAAGTCCGTTTGCGCTTCGATTCGAGGTCCGCAATCCGGATGGGTCTGCAGCGGCCCTCGAGCCCTACATGGGAATGGCTGGTCACGCTGTGGTCGAGCGGTCGGACGGCTCCGTGTTCGTGCATCTGCATCCGATGGGAACCATCTCGATGGCGTCGCAGATGGCGTTCGAAATGCGTGACAAGGGCGATTCGATTCGCGGCCGCCTCGGCGCGAGAGTCAGCGAAGCAGAGGCGACAGCCATGTCGCATGCGAAAGTCCAATCGAACAGAGTTTCGTTCCCCTACGCGTTTCCAAAGCAAGGTTCCTACCGCGTGTGGGTGCAGGTGAAGCGAGGCGGGAAAATCCTCACGGCCGCCTTCGATACGAATGTCGCCGGGGTCTCCGGAAACGGCTCTTGAGTGCAGGCGCTTGGACTCGACCGCGCTCTGCCTTAACTTCACCGCATAACGAACGAACACAGGAGATCAACTTGAATCGCAAGATCGTTTCGCTAATCGCGGCTGCAGCATTTGGCGCGGCTTCGCCCGCTTCGATTGCAATCGCGCAGGCACCACTCGCGCCAAAGGCGCAGACTCAGACTCGCGCGGCAGCGGGTCCAACCGTCAACGCGAACATCGCAGGCGTAAAGCGCGCGGCGGTCGCTCCGGCAAAGGCAGCCCCGGCTGAGCAGCGCCTCGGCGCCGGACGCAACGTGGCGATGATGGTTGTCGGCGGTGCGGCGCTGATCATCGGCGCGATCATCGGCGGAACCGCTGGTATTCTGATCGCTGTCGGTGGTGCCGCGATCGGTCTCTACGGCTTGTACAACTTCGTACAGTAAAAACCCGGAGAAGCCCATCGGGCTTTTCCTGTAGCGACTGCAATTACAGAAAGGTTCCGGCGAATCATCATCGATTCGCTGGACCCTTTCGTTTTTTTTTTCTATTGCTTCATGGGGGGAGCATCCTATCATAGGGCAATTACGGGACCCGTCGAGACATTCCTGTACGACTGTCCGACGATGTGTTTTCACTCCAGGAGGTTTCTCAATGCTCGAGCGATCTGATTCGTGTATGTCCTCATTCGCATCCGGAACCCGCAGACTTTCCCGATTGTTGACTCTTGGTGCTGCAATGCTGTTGTGTAGCTCGGCACTGTCGGCACAGGTCATCAGCGGAAAGGTCTCGGATTCGGAATCGGGCCAGCCTCTCGCGGGCGCGCGAGTTTCCGTCGGGAACGGAGCGCAGGGTGCAATAGCTCGCGCCGACGGAACCTACCGGCTGCCTGTCAGTGCCGGCACGCATATCGT
>JBDTNA010000161.1:0-7276 GCA_039933985.1 Gemmatimonadales bacterium
GAAGCGTTCCTTTCGCAGCCACCCAAGTGAGGGAATGAAGCTCGTCATCCAGAATACAAGCAGCGTCTGGGGCGGAAACGAGAAATGGCTCGCCAACGTTGCTGGCGGTCTCGTCTCGCGCGGGCACGACGTTGTCGTGTCGTGCAAGCGTGGCCCCGTTCACGATGGGCTCAGGAAGAGCGGCATCAGGACGACCAACTTTCGACCGCGTGGATCCATCGATTTTGGAAGTGGACTCAGCTTCGCTGCGTGGCTCACTCGCCACAAGCCGGACGCACTGCTCCTGACATCGTGGCATTCACTCAGCTGGAGCACGTGGGCGGCCGGCGTTGCGAAGATCCCGCGAGTTGTCATTCGGCTCGGGATCGTTCGCGAGTTCGCCGGCAGCGGACCACGCTCGAGTGCGCTGCGATCGGTAAACACGATCATTGCGAACTCCGAGGAGATTCGCGACAGCTGGAATCGCACTGCGCCGCCGAATTTCAAGTGGCGAGTCAAGGTCGTCATGAATGGAATCGAGGCCCGTGCCTTCGACCGACCCGCTGCGCGAGCGAAGCTGAGAACAGAGCTCGGGATCTCCGACTCGGCGCTGTTGATTGGCGGAGCCGGGCATCTGTTTCCACGAAAAGGGTTCGACTACCTGCTGCGAGCATTCGCCAGCGCGGCAATTCCCGACTCCCACGTCGCGATCGCTGGCGACGGCGATCATTTGCCGGCGCTCAAGCAGCTGGCAGCCAAGCTCGGCATCGAGGATCGCGTTCACTGGCTCGGGCACCGCGACAACGGTCCCGAGATAGTGGCCGGTCTCGACCTGTTCGTATTGAGCAGTCACAACGAAGGAATGGCGAACGTGATGCTCGAGGCAATGGCTGGCGGCACGCCGGTCATTGCGTCGGACATAAGTGGCGTGCGCAAAGCGATTGGCGCCTCCGAGGATCGACCCGTAGCAGGATGGATCGTACCGCCAGCGGATGACGCTGCGCTCTCCGCGGAATTGGCTGAAGTCGCCGCACTTATCCGAACCGGAAGTGAAGAGGTCGATCGTCGCGTAGGTGAAGCGTCGTGGCGAATCGAGAACTGGTTCACGATGAGCCGAATGGTCGACGAATGCGAGGCGATCCTGTTCCCGTGATGCGATCGCGAAAGAATTCCGATCCGCCCGGACATATCGCCATCGTTCTTCTCACAGGGCTGGGCGATGTCGTGCATGGGCTTCCCCTCGTCAACGCCCTGCGGGATCACTATCCGTCAACGCGAATCACGTGGATCGTGGAACGGATGCCGGGACAGCTTCTCTCCGGTCATCCTTCGATCGATCGGATTGTGGTATACCGGCGTTCGGAAGGTCTCACCGGTATCAGGCAGCTACGACGGGATTTGAATGCAGGCGACCCGATCGACCTCACGCTCAATCTCAACGTGTATTTCAAGAGCGTGTGGCCGACGCTCCTATCCAGGGCTCCACGTCGCATCGGGTTCGACCGGTCGCGCGCATTCGACGGTGTCTGGCTCGCATCGAACGAGCGAATACCGACGCGGCCACGCGCTCACACCGCCGACATGACACTCGAGTTTGCCGACTACCTAGGCGTACCTGTACCGACACCCGAATGGCGACTCGCGTTCAGTGACGCCGAGCGACACGAGCAATCCGGGTTCTTCTCGCGTTTCGACGGTCGGCCTGTAGCTACGATCATTCCCGCCAGCGCAACCATCAAGAAGGACTGGATGGCCGAGCGATGGGCCACGGTCGCCGACGCACTGGAATCCGACTTTGGAATGAACGTCATTATTGCCGGAGGTCCCGGGGAAAGAGAACAGGCAGCAGGGCGCGAGATCGTTGCGAAGTCTTCGGCGAAGATCGAGTGGACAATGGGTGATTCAGTTCGCCGCCTCGCGTGGATAGTTGACAAAAGCAACCTTCTCCTGGCGCCCGACACAGGTCCGATTCACGTTGCCCGCGCTCTCAACGTCCCGGTTGTCGGACTCTTCGCGCACACGAATCCATGGCGCGTCGGACCGTGGCGCGCGTTCGAGGATCTGTGGGTCGATCACTACACCGACGAAGGCACAGCACCGAACGCGACTGACCGTAAACCGAAGTGGGACAGGATGCCCACTATCACCGTCGATGAAGTGCTTCAGCGCGTTCAAGTTGCGGCGGACAAGTATTCGGTGGCGCGGCGTCGGAGCGTGGTCCCGTCGTCACGAGCGGAATTACGGTGACGACACCGTGCCAGCTGTCAGCGAGATTCGATCCATGAACCGTCCAACGATGGACGACGCGCGAGAAGCGTTGCGCGCGTCATTCGGCTACGACGATTTCCGTCCGGGACAGGAAGCGGCGATCGAATCGGTGCTGTCAGGCAGGGATACGCTCGTCGTGCTTCCTACCGGCGGTGGCAAGTCGGTGTGCTTCCAGATTCCCGCGCTCGTTCTTCCGGGTCTCACGGTGGTCGTGTCGCCGCTGATTTCGCTGATGAAAGACCAGGTCGACGCTCTCGAGGCACGAGGACTCCCCGCGGCATTCATCAACAGCTCGCTGACTTCAACGCAGGTGGCCGACCGCCTCGCGCGGGCAGCCCGGGGCGAGCTTCGCCTGCTCTATCTTGCACCAGAGCGATTCGACTTCGGTAATGTCGCGGCGAGGCTGAAGGCAATCGGAGTCAGTCTTCTCGCTGTGGATGAAGCGCATTGTATCAGCCAGTGGGGCCATGACTTCAGGCCGAGCTATCTGCGAGTGGCTGAAGCGCGAAAGAAACTGGGCGATCCGCCAACTGTCGCACTTACCGCAACCGCGACTCCGGAAGTGCGCGAGGATATCTGTCGTCAGCTCGAACTCGACGATCCGCGCACGATTATCACCGGGTTCGACCGCATTAACCTCACGTATCACGTTCTCCCGGCGAGAAACGACGCGGAGAAGGACACGCTTCTCGTCGAAACGCTGAAACGTCACGAAGGACTTGCTGTCGTATACGCGGCGACGCGCAAGTCGGTCGATCGCCTGAGCTTCATGCTCGAGCGCGAAGGCATTCACGCTGCCGGATATCACGCCGGCCTCGATGACAAGCATCGGCGCGATGTACAGGAGTCGTTCATGACCGAGCGGATCCGCGTGATCATCGCGACCAACGCGTTCGGAATGGGAATCGACAAGCCGAACGTGCGCCTGGTCATTCATCATTCAATGCCCGGAACACTCGAGGCATACTATCAGGAAGCGGGCAGGGCGGGTCGGGACGGAAAGCATTCGGAAGTGTTTCTGCTTCATTCATTTCCCGATCGCTTCACGCACGAGTTCTTCATCCGCGGCGCCTATCCCGAGAAGGCTATTGTCGAGCAGGTCTACACAGCGCTGGCGAAACACGCGAGAAAATCGGAGTCGCTCCCGAGCGCGATCGACGATCTCGTTCCAATCGTCGGAGGTAAACTGAGTCAGCGTGAAGTCGAAAGCGCCCTCAGAATTCTCAATCAGGCAGGAGCGGTCGTCGGATCAGAAACGTCGATGTCGCTCGTTTCAATCAGGCTCCTCGCAACGCCCGATCGAGTTCGTCGCGAGCTGACAGGAGAGGCGAATCCTGAGCTTGGCATGCTGCGGGCTTTGTGGCGAGTTGCAGGCGATCAGCTGAACACGGGCGCGACGATCGATCTCGATTCACTTCCGCCCGGATTGTCTGGTCGTTCAGGCGCGAGCGGATTACTCGATTCACTCCAGTCGAAACAATTTCTAATCTGGGAGCGACTCGGCGGCGGACTTCGAATGGCAGCGAAGGATGCACCGTTGTCTGAATTCAGAATCGACTGGGCCTCGATCGATAGACGCCGCGGGGCCGAGCTCTCGAAGCTGGACGCGGTTCAGAAATACGCGTACACGAAATGGTGCCGGAGAGGATTCGTGCTCAAGTATTTCGGCGACCCGGCGGCGCGCTCGAAGTGCGAGGGATGCGACAATTGCCTGGGTATCGCTCGCGAACGTGAGCCGGCAAAGGCGCGCGAGCGTGGATTGCAGAAACCAGTGCGCAAGGACCGCTCGCGGTCGGCCAGAAAACCGGGAGCGTCAAACAGCATCTCTGCGGATGAAGGCATCATTCTGAATGCGGCCGATGAGAGCCTGCTCATGTCTCTCAAGGAGAAACGCCGGGAGATCGCCCGCGAGGACAAGGTGCCTCCTTATATTGTATTCTCCGACCGCACGCTGGCTGACATAGCGCTCAGAAGGCCCGCTTCACTGGAAGCGCTCGCAAGCGTGCGGGGCGTCGGAGAGATGAAACTCGCCAAATACGGTGACAAGTTTCTCGCGGTAATTCGCGGCTCCGACGAAACCGAAGCAGCCTGACACAATGGACGATTCGCTCTACTTCAGCGAGCAGCATATAGCCGTACGCGAAATGGTGCGCGAGTTCGCTCGCGATGAAGTTGCACCAGTCGCGGCGAAATTCGACGCATCGCAGGAATTCCCCTGGGCCAACATCCAGAAGATGGGTGAGCTCGGACTGCTGGGCATCCCGTGGTCCGAGGAGCTCGGCGGCGCTGGCCTCGACGTTCTGAGCTACATGATCGCTATCCACGAGATGGCGAAAGTCGATGCGTCTCACGGGATCACGATCTCGGCGCACACGACACTCGGAACCTCGCCGATCGTCAACTTCGGAACGCGTGAGCAGAAGGAGCGATTCGTTCCGCTTCTCGCTTCGGGAAAGGTTCTCGGTGGATTCGGTCTAACCGAGCCAACAGCCGGGAGTGACGCCGCGGGAACCCGGACGACGGCAGTGAAGAAGAACGGGCACTACGTCGTTAACGGATCGAAGATCTTCATCACGCACGGTGGTGTGGGCGAGGTCTTCGTCGTTACAGCCGTCACCGACCCCAAGGCAGGAACGAAAGGAATTTCCTCGTTCATCATGACGAAGGAAGCCGATCTGTCACATCGCGGCGACGCGACGATCGGTCATGACGATTCGATTCCCATCATGCGCGGTTTTCGCGCCGGCAAGAAAGAGAACAAGCTCGGATGGCGCGCATCGGACACGCGCGAGCTGATCTTCGAGGACGTCGAAGTGCCCGCTGAGAATCTTCTCGGCGAAGAGGGGATGGGATTCATCAACTTCATGCAGACGCTCGACTCGGGCAGGATCGGGATCGCGGCGCTATCCCTTGGAATTGCGGAGGGAGCATTCGAGCAGGCGCTCGTCTACGCTTCGCAGCGACGCCAGTTCGGCCGCCCGATCGCGGACTTTCAGGGAATTCAGTTTCAGCTGTCCGACATGGCGACGGAGCTCGAGGCGGGCAAGCACCTCATGTATCACGCGGCGTGGCTCGCGCAGCACAAGCGGCCGTTTGGCAAAGAGGCAGCGATGGCCAAGCTCTTCTGTTCAGAGCTCGCGATGCGGTCGACGCTGAAAGCCATTCAGATTCACGGCGGCTACGGATACACGAAGGATTATCCGGTCGAGCGCATGATGCGCGATGCGAAGATTTGCGAGATCGGTGAGGGTACATCCGAGATTCAACGCGTCGTGATCGCACGGCACCTTCTGCGGGGTCTTCTCGATTGACCTACTCGGAAATCGCAAAGAAGCTCCGGCTCCCGCTTGGCTTCGTCTTTGGAATCGCATATCTGATCTGGGCACGACCAACAGCTCTTACGCTTGCTGTGGGTGGAGTCATTGCGTTCATCGGCGTTCTGATTCGGGCCTGGGCATCCGGCCACATCGTCAAGAATCGCCGACTGGCGGTAACCGGTCCCTATGCGCACACCCGGAATCCGCTGTACTTCGGCAGTTTCCTGATCGGAGCCGGCTTCGCAATCGCGGTCCACTGGGGGCTGCTCCTGGTCGTAATTGGGTTCTGGATTCTTGTTTATGTCCCAACGATGGAACGCGAGCGCAAGAATATCCGGGAGCGATTTCCGGAGGATTACGACGTGTATTCAGCCAACGTTCCAGCGTTCATTCCGCGGGTGATCCCGTGGGCAGCAGAGGGGGCAGAAAACGGCGGATTCAGCCCGAGTCTCTACATGGCTCACGGCGAATGGAAGGCTGGAATCACATACCTGTTGGTGATGAGCTGGCTCGCGTTCAGGGTTATCAGCGGGCTGTAAGTCGTTGTCACTATTGCAAAAACGAGCAAATCGACACTACATTCTTGGGATCGTTTATGGCTTTGCCAGCATGTGGGCCGGCGCGCGACTCGCGCCACCCGTGAGCATGACTGGCGGGGCGCACTTCACTCGAGTTTTTCGTACAAAAAAGGCGTCGCGTCATAGCGTGCCTACACATAGGGATCACCCACCAACCACCTGAGACGCCGAGTCGCCGTCGCTAGTGCCTGGTGGGTTACGATGAAAAGAGAACTCCTCATTAACGCCGGCACGCGTGAGACGCGTGTGGCGATTCTGGAGGACGGGAAGCTGGTAGAGCTTCTCGTCGATCGTCCAGATAACCGACGCATGGTCGGCGATATCTACCTTGGCCGGGTCGAGGCAGTCCTTCCGGGGATCCAGGCCGCATTTGTCGACATCGGCACCGAAAAGAGCGCGTTCCTTCACGCGTCCGACCTCGTTCGTGAGAGCGCTGAAGAGGCGGAGGACGAAGACGAGGACGACGAGGAGGAGGAATCTCCGGAATCCTCGGAAACAGCGGCTCCGGGTGCCAAGAGCAACGGTGCACGTCAGAACGGGGGTGGCCGCCGCGGCCGGACTCCAGCTCCTCCAATTCAGGATGCGCTGAAGCGCGGTCAGGAGATCATGGTTCAGGTCTCGAAAGAGCCGATCTCCACTAAGGGGCCTCGCGTAACAGCCCAGATATCGCTCGCCGGACGATTCCTCGTCTACATCCCCGATTCTTCGCGGGTCGGTGTCAGCCGGAAGATCTCGGGTGGTGCGGAGCGATCGAGATTGAAGGAACAGGTCGGCGCAATTCTGCCTGACAAGTCGGGCGGCGTAATCGTCCGCACGGTCAGCGAAGACGTCACGCCCGAGGCGCTCAAGCGCGATCTCGACACGCTCATGGCGCAGTGGAAAAAGATCAAGCGAAAGAGCCAGTTCACGCGTGCTCCGGCGTTGCTGCATCGTGAGACCGGACTTACGAGAGGCCTCGTCAGAGATCTGTTCAGCGCGAAAGTGGACAGCCTGACGATCGATTCGAAGCCGGTCTTCAACGAGGTAAACGAGTACCTCAAGACCGTTGCGCCGGACCTTATTCCTCGAGTGAAGCTTTACGAGGAGCGAATTCCGCTGTTCGATACCGAAGGAATCGAGGCGGAGATCAGGGAT